>NZ_JAUBPI010000063.1:0-37049 GCF_036700645.1 Microcoleus sp. S36b_A4
TCGCTCATGTTTCTGGGTCAAAAAAGCTTTATGATGTGATATTACCACGAACTGTTACTATTTTGGAGATGTCTATTACATCGGAAGCTCTTACAGAGCTTTTACTAAAAAGAGTCCAATTTGTAGGCGCATCAATTAATATGTAATCATAATTACCAACAAAAATATTAAGTAAATCTCGCAGTCTTGCTGAACCTTTTTCAATTTTTGCTTCATACTCATAACTCATGAACTTCGATAACCCTGAATCAGATGGGATTACATCAAACATCTTAACTAATTGACCTGCTTTATTCTTTAGATTAAATGGTTGAATAGTTTCTTTAACATTCAACGATCCATCAACCAGGCACTCAGATAATTTGACTTTTCCCTCCTGTAAGCCTAATGAATCGGTTAAATCTCCTTGTTGTGGATCGAAGTCAACCACAAGCACTTTTTTCTGCTGTTGTCGAAGAATCGCAGCCAAGTTGATTGTCGTTGTCGTTTTTCCCACGCCTCCCTTATCATTATAGATGCAAATTGTTAAAGCTTTGGGTGGATTTTCCAGCAATTTCTTAATTCTAGTAATAATCTCAATGATATTATCTTTGGTAATTCTCATGCAGTCAGTAGCAGGCAATACGATTTTACCATGTTTACGGAATAGCTGGATATCTGTTGAGTTAGTGATAATACCCCATTGAGATGTTTGGCACTTAGCATCAAGAAGATAACGTGTTATCTGTTCTTTAGTTTTTTTGTACGTGGGAGTACCTTCTGCTAAGTTAAGGATTACCTTTCCTGATACTCTCCCTTTAACTTCAATGATTAAGTATGGGTTAATTTTAGCAACTGAAAATTTATCCTCATCGTGATTCTTGCGAGCAGCAAAATCAGCAGGACCCTTCCCTGTTTTAAACTGTTGTACCCACTCATCAGAGCTGAATCCAAGTGCATTTAGAAGGCGTTTGACAAATCTATCTTCGACTTCTGGCTCTTCTGCATTCTCTGAAATACTATCTAAAACTTCATTCCAGTTGATAGTTGTCATGATTTAGGCCTAGATACTTAAGTAAAATCATAACGCTTGGTTTGAGTTTGTGTCATCGTTAGCTACCTCCCGATCTAGCTATATGAACAGTCAACATACTTTTGGATAAGTTATATATTTTCTAGTGCGCTTGACATTTTTGCACATCGGTGCAATTTTAAGCGAAAATACACTGAACTGGCGATCCTCTTCGAGGGCTTCGCTAACGCACTTTTTGAACAAATGATAGTACCGCACTTTCAAACGCTAGCTCTTCCGGGTAACAGCTACTCAACAGCAAGCAATTTACTCGATCGAGTAGATGGCTGGCGCCAAGAAGCAACCCGAAAGTTGCAGCAAAGCCAGAGAGGAGAAAAAGGACAATTTTTAACACCTTCCTCAGTCGCAAGTTTGATGGCGAAAATGTTTGAATTTAACTGTCCCGATATATCGCTTTTAGATGCCGGGGCTGGTATTGGTTCCCTGTTAGCAGCCGTTGTTTGCGAACTTTGCCAGCGCCCAAACAAACCGCACAGCCTGCACGTTACAGCTTATGAAATTGACCTTATTTTGATAGAATACCTCAAGCAAACTTTAGAATTGTGCAGTATTGAATGTCAGCATTTTGGGATATCTTTTACCTGTGAGGTTCGCGAAATAGATTTTATTCAAGACAGCGCCGATATCTTGCAGCCCAATCTATTTACACAACCAGTAAAACGGGAATTTACCCATGCAATTATCAATCCTCCCTATGCCAAGATAGACGCTAAATCCCAAGCCCGCACCTTGCTGCGTTCTATAGGACTAGAAACCAGCAATCTCTACGCTGGCTTCACAGTTGCTGCTGCTCACCTGCTCAAACCAAACGGTGAATTAGTGTCGATTACTCCCCGCAGCTTTTGCAACGGTTTATACTTTCGAGATTTCCGCAAAGTATTCCTTCAAATGATGGCTTTACGCCAAGTACACATCTTTGAATCCCGACAGTTGCCCTTTCGCGATGATGCGGTGCTGCAAGAAACTATTATTGTGCGCGCCACCAAACAAATAGAACAGCCAGATACTGTACTAATTACCTCAAGCAGCAGCGCGGGCGACGACCTGGTTTTGTCTCACCAACTGCCCTATACCGCCCTAATTAATCCCAAAGACTCCGAGCAATTTATTCGGATTTTACCGGATTCTGTCAGCCAGAAAGTAGTCGAGCAAATGGCTCAATTTACTTGCACCCTAGAGGGATTAGGCTTGACAGTTTCAACCGGAAAAGTTGTAGATTTTCGTGTTCGCTTTGACTTGCGACTCAAACCTGAGAACGGTACAGTTCCGCTGATTTATCCCGCACACTTCTCGGCTGGCGGTGTTGAATATCCCACAGCAACGAGAAAGCATCAAGCTTTAGCTGTCACGGAAAAAACTGCTGCACTCCTCGTACCTAACGAACATTATGTTTTGAGCAAGCGCTTCTCCTCAAAGGAAGAGAAAAAGCGAATTGTTGCAGTTGTCTGGGATGCCACTAAAATTAATAGTTATAGCGTGGGTTTTGAGAACCATTTGAATTACTTTCACCAACAGGGACGCGGATTAGACCTCACCCTGGCGCGGGGATTGGCCGTTTATCTAAATTCGAGCTTGGTAGATGCGTTTTTTCGACTGTTCAACGGACACACTCAAGTTAATGCTACGGATTTACGCAATTTGAAGTATCCTAATCTAGAGCAATTACTTTTACTTGGCGCTCAAATAACAGAAATATTTCCTACACAGCGGGAGATTGATAAACTTGTCGAGAGACAACTGCTGAACGCGACCAATCCGTTAGAAAATAGCCCAATCACAATCAAGAACCGTATTGATGAATCTCTAGAAATACTTGCAGCGCTGGGTTTTCCAAAAGGTCAGCTTAACGAACGTTCCGCCTTAACCCTTCTGGCTTTGCTTGACCTCAAGCCAAAGGAAGCTTGGGAATTGGCAAAATCTCCCCTTCGGGGAATCACACCAATTATGGAATTTATGGAGCAGCAATACGGTAAAAAATATGCACTAAATACGCGGGCAACTGTGCGTCGCCAAACGGTGGATCAGTTTCTAGATGCAGGTTTAATTGTTGTTAATCTTGACAGTCTCGAACGTCCGGTGAATAGTGCAAAAACTGCATATCAGATAGAAGAAAGTGCTTTGGAATTGCTGCGAACTTATGACACTTCTGACTGGGAAAAGAATGTTTGCGCTTACCTCGTTCATTTTAACGGAGAAAAATTATTGCAGGCTAATTCAAAAAATAAAAATAGTTTTGAGTATGAATGATGCTAAAATGCACTATTTATATGGCTGCCGCTGGCATCGGAATGGCATATACTGTGAGGCCAGGGGTTGAATTGACCGGAATTGTCGATCGCACTCAGTAAATCAAATAAGTAACTAGGTTAAATATCTCTGCAATGGAAAAAAAGCATAACGCTGGATTGTGGGTATCAGTATTATACTTCGCTCAAGGTCTCCCTTACACCGTCGTTAATTTAATGTCGGTGATTTTTTTGAAAGGTATGGGAACCAGCAACGAATTGATCGGATTGACAAGTCTTTTGTCTTTTCCTTGGGTTTTAAAAGGTTTGTGGGGGCCCGTTGTTGATTTGTATTCCACGAAACGCAAATGGATTTTAACAACCGAAATCATTTGTGCTTTCCTGTTTGCTTTCCTGGCTTTTGGCGTATTAACGCCCGCACCGATTATTATATCGCTTGTTATCTTTACCGCGATCGCCTTTGTGTCAGCTACTCACGACATCGCCATTGACGGATTTTATTTAAACACTCTAAATAAAGACCAACAAGCACTATTTGTCGGGGTTCGCAACACGGCTTATAGAGGTGCTGTCATTGCCGGTAGCGGTTTATTGGTGTTCTTAGCCGGGAAACTGGCCGAAAACCATTTAGTCACCGGGAATACAGGCGACACCAAAATATATCAAAACATTCCACTGTCATTTTTCGGTTCGGATTTTAGCGTGTCTGCGCTTAACTACGGATGGGCGACAGCCTTTGGCATTTGTGCAATTATGTTTGTGCTGATATATCTCTTTCAGCGGTGGTATCTTCCCTATCCTCGAAATTACGATCTGGAATCCGACACGCCCCAACAAAGAACCAGCTTTATCGAAGCATTCAAAACCTATTTTCAGCAAGATAAAATAGGTTGGATTGTGGCTTACGTCTTGATTTTTCGCTTGGGCGATGCCTTGACGTTTAAAATGGCTCCGCCATTTTTGATGGATAAAGTTGAGAAAGGAGGATTAGCAGTTTCTACGTCGGATATGGGCTTATTATCCGGTACTTTAGGGGTAATGTTTCTGTTAATTGGAGGGTTGCTAGGCGGCTATTTGATTGCCAAACAAGGATTGAAAAAATGGATGTGGCCGACGGCTATTCTGCAAAATTCAACTAACGTGCTGTATTGGCTGTTGGCAATAAATCAACCGGGGATTGAATGGGCTTATGCTGTAAACTCGATCGAGCAATTTACTTACGGACTTGGCGTAGCTGCCTATACAGTGTTCTTGATGCGGACTGTCCGCCCTGAATACGAAGCATCTCACTATGCAATTACAACTGCTTTTATGGCCGCAGGAGTTCTGATTCCGGGCGTTTTCAGCGGCTACTTGCAGGCGAGTCTCGGCTATCAAAATTATTTTTTGATGAGCGCGCTGGCTGTGATTCCCGGTATGCTAACCATTTTCTTTCTGCCCCTAGACGATGAGAAAAAATTGGCATCCATGCCCAGGCCTGGACTGGACGATTTCGATTAATATCAAGTCCGGTGGCTATAACTCTAATATTCGGGCGGGTCTGGTTTACCAATGTCTGCACTACTTTTGGAGATTTCGGTCAACCCCTCCCTAGAGGAATATTGATGTTTGTAATCATGGAATGAGTATAAATCAATACACTTGGGTTAGCGCTTTAAGACGAATTTCATTTCACGTATTTATGAGAGTTCCAAACTTGTGAAAGGAAATCAGATTATTCTTATCCCAAGCGTATTGGAGTATAAATTATGTGCGCTTGCGTTCATAAAATAAGGACACAACATTGTTGTGTCCCTACACAATATCTGTATTGCCAGCCGCGAACTAAATCGCAATAAAATCACTAGCTGTTAGCGGACTACTTGGAATGCCAGGAATACTGGCAAGAACTTCGCCATTACGGGCCAGTTCAATCGTCGTTATAAAATCGCCTGCAGTAACTCTCACTTGGTTGAAGGTCAAACCTCCGCTCAAACCGATTAAATCTTGACCCTTTTGAAAGTCTACAAGTGTATCTGTACCGGCACCTGCTCCTAACACCAATACGTCGCGTCCAGCGCCACCAATTAAGAGATCCGCACCCATTGCGCCAATGAGTGTATCGTCTCCTTCTCCACCGCTCAAATTGTCATCCCCTTTGCCGCCTAATAGCCGATCGTTGCCGCTGCCACCGCTGATAATATCGTTGCCTTTGTTGCCACTGAGAGTGTCGTTGCCCCCATTGCCAGTGATAATATCGTCCCCTCCAAAACCTGATGCTGTATTGTTGGCATCGTCGCCGACTAAATTATTAATTTGGGATGGCTCTAGAGCAGTTTGCATTGCTGCAACGTTTGCTAAAAATGAGGCTCCCGGAGTGCTTCTTAATTGCTCTAAACTGCTGCGCGATTCCAGCGAGGTTGCCAAGTCGGGCAGTGTAAAGTCTACGCCAGCTAACAGCTCTAAATAATCGGAATCGGTGAAAGTGAAATCAGGGCGGCTCAACTCGTCTACAGAGATTTCTTTCTGAGTCAATCCGGGAGGTGGAGAAGTTAACAAACCGCTTTGCGTGTGCTTGTCCAAGACAAGTAGCGGGTTAATAACCGGGTTAGTAAATGTTTGAAGAACTACTTTTCCGGGGAGAAAAGCTTCTCCTCCCAAACTAACAAAATCCCCCTCAACTACGTAGTGAGTTACATTTTTTCCGGCACCGACTTTCTGCTTGAATGTATTGACGGTGCTCTGATCAACTCCAGGAGAATTAAAGGTGACAACATCTCCGATCGCAGATGTGAATTCAGTGGCGGCTAGTTGCGTTATGGCGCCGCCCAAGCTGTGTCCCAGAAGGTCTGGTTGCAAGCGGCTGGGGTTTTTGGTTGTATCTTGACTGATTTGGGTCAGCCAATTTCCTAATGCTTGTTTGTTGGCTTCAAATTGGTTAAAACCGGTGCCGCGCGGGTCTCCGTTAGCAAGATCATCTACGGGCGAGTCGGTGCCGCGAAATACTAAAACTGGCGGTTTGTCTGAGGTGGTGGAAATTAAGCCGATCGCATGAAATCCAGTTCCGGGATCGTCAAAGGTGCGATCGATTTGGTAGCCAGCAGCACTCAAGCCTGTTTGAACTAAAGTTTGAAACTGGGGCTGGTCATCTATGTAAGCAAGTTGCTTGGCTATAGTTTCGTAAGCGGCGGGGGAGGAGGGCATATTTTTTTATTTCCTGTCGTTTGAGGGGGAATTAGTTTTTAAGCTACTTAACTAAGTTTACTATAAACTTCGTTTATTGACCATATTAATTGGTCATTTTTATGGGTTTTTTAGGGGCAAATTGATAGAGATTTTTTAATACAAAAAAACTCTCTCTACAAAACCCATGCAGATTTTGCGCCACCAAAAATACCAATTTTGAGCACCCTAAAGCTATACAAAATCTACCCGCGTAATATCGCTGGCAACTACGCCTCTGAGAGTAGCAAGAATTTCCCCAGTAATCGGGATAGTAATTAAAGCTCCGTCAACACCTTGAGTTACTATAATTTGAGGAAAAGTTAGACCCCTCGACAGTGTAATTAAATCTTTACTATCTTGAAAATCTAAAATCACATCTGCTCCGCCGCCGGATTCCAATACAAAGCGATCGCGCCCCGCACCACCAATTAAAAAATCGTTGCCAAACTCGCCGGAAACCAAATCGTTTCCGTCGCCACCTTCCAAATAATCGTTATCTCTGCCGCCGTACAAGAAATCGTCGCCATCACCACCGATGATGCTGTCATTACCTCGATTGCCTCTGAGAGTATCGTTACCGCCGTTGCCGATAACTGTATCCTCTCCAGGGCCCCCCGTAGCAGTATTGCTACGAGCGTCGCCTGATAAATAATTCGGTTGTAAGGGAGCTAAACCGTATTGCATTTCTCTGATCAACTGCACAAAAGAAAATTCTGGTGCTGTTCTCAAACTCTCTGCACCGCCTCTGGTTCTGATGGCGACTGACACATTGGGCAGGGCGAAATTCATCGCAGCGATAAACTCGTTAAAATCTGAGTCGTTGTTATAAGCAAATTCGGGACTGTTTAATTGTTCTACGGAAATTTGCCTCTGCAAAAAACCCACGGGCGGAGTAGTTAACAAATTTTCAGTTCGATGTTTTGCCAAAACAGTTAAGGGATTAATACTCGGATCTGTAAAACTTTGGATAAATACTTTACCCGGAATAAATGCTTCACCAAACAAGCTGACGAAATCTCCGCTGACAATGTAGTGAGTGACATTTTTGTTGCCGACTCTGCCGAGATTTCTCCGAAAACTGGTGAATGTATTCGCGGAGACTCCCGGAGAGTTGAAAGTAAAAATATCACTGGTCAGAGATGTGTATTCGGTTGCTACAATTTGAGCGACTGCTCCGCCCCAACTGTGTCCGATGACATCGGGCAATAATTTGTTGGGGTTCTTACCAGTATCTTGACCGATTTCTGTGAGCCAATTTTTGATATTATCTTTGTTCTTTTCAAATTCAGGTAAACCAATGTCTCGCGAGTCGGAAAAGATAGCGTCGCCGTCGATGAAGTCTGTACCTTTAAATACGAGGGCTGGCGGGTTTTCGGGATTGGATGAACCGAACCCGATCGCATAAAAGTTTGTTTCTGGGTCGTCGAATATGCGATCGATATAGTAGCCATTAGTATCTAGGAAAGTCGAAATTTCATTTTGCGCGCTCGGCTTTTGATTCAAAAAAACAATTGACTTAGCCAGATCTTCATAAACAGCAGGCGAGGCACTCATAATATTAGATTTTCTGTTAGTTGGTATTTGCGATCGCTCAAGCTTGAGCTAATTGTCCAATGGCAGCAATTATAGCTGACAAGATTTGTATGGTACACTTGATAATATCAACTCAAGAATTAAGTTTTTGCGGTTATGGGTATTATTCGTCAATACATTGCTCCATTGATAGCGGTATTAGTATTTTTCGCGGCTCTGGTAGCAGTCAGTGCTCGCATCTTTTTGCCTGGTGACATGGCTGCCCCGGCACCGATTGAGGAAGCGATCCCTCAAAAGCAAGCGGCAATAGTCAATCCAATGTTCTTGGGGCTAAATTATTCCGCTTTTCGTGTCCGCTGAGCTGAGGTCTGCTCAACTAATACCGGGTTACTGGCTGCGATCGGGATCGGGACTCGATCGGGCAAAACTGGTAAAGTTTATGCACCGGACTTACCAAGAGCTTTACCCGGATGGGGAATTGGGACATTTGGCTCAAACTGTCGAGCAGTATTTTTCTAACCAGACGCCGGTTTGGTGGGTAGAGTGCCAGAAAAACAGCCAGGAAGAGGCAGAAATTTTGCCGGCGCTTCCCTCGCAGTATCTCAATCCCCAATCTCAGGCGCAAAATCTCCAATCGGTTGTCGGATGTTTGTGGTTGGGAAATGCGATCGACCAAACCACCGGAGAACGCTACGCTCACATTTTTTTGCTGTACGTAGCACCGGAACATCGCCGTCTAGGAGTCGGTGCAGCTTTAGTTATTTATGCTGAGAATTGGGCGCGGGAAAGAGGCGATCGGCAAATTGGTTTGCAAGTATTTCTGAGCAATCAGCCGGCGGTGAATCTCTATCAAAAATTAGGCTATCAAAGTCATTCCGTCTCGATGCTCAAGTCTCTTTGAAAAATAAATTCTACTGGTTTGGAATCAGGGCTAAAGTCCTGATTCATCCAAATTATGAGGACTGAATTCCTCACTACCAACTTAAGTAAAAGCAGAGATATTCGTTTGTAGTAACTTATATGTTGCACCATTCTCAATTAGCCTTTTATGAACAGGCTTTTGGGCCTGTTCCACAAAAGATAAATTTTATTCTTGTGGAACAGGCCGGAAAGCCTGTTGCTCACAATGGTGCAATATCGTGGGCACCCTACAATTATTGACTGGTGACTGGTGACTGCTGACTGAGTTGCTTAGGAGCATCCTCTGTGCGGTAAAGTTTTTTTATGAACAATAACGACTACTCCAACGCCCTTGATACTGACACGGAACTGGAAAGCCCTTTGGATCAATTTGACGAATCCGAACCCCCGCTGCCAGATCCAGAGGAAATGCTGCCTTTGCTGGAATCCCCGGAACCTCAGCACCGGATGATTGCGGCGCGGGCTTTTTGCGAACTGCAGGACGATCGAGCAATTTCCCATTTAATTAATTTATTGAGAGACGGTTGCCCCTTGGTGCGAGTGAGCGCGGCTTATGCGTTGGGGCGAAATCCGAGCCCCGATGCTGTGGAACCGCTGATTGTTCAGCTTAACCGCGACTGGAACGGTTACGTTCGCAAAGGGGTAGTTTGGGCCTTGGGAAATTGCAGCGATCACCGCGCTTTGCCATCTTTAATTGATGCTCTGAAAACTGATATTTCGGCGGTGCGTTTGTGGGCGGCGAGTTCTCTGGGTCAAATGGCAAAAGTTGGTTACTATGTGGTGATTGCGGCGATTCCGCCGTTGATTGAAGCGCTGCGGGGAGATGCTGTGTCTGCTGTGCGAAGTAATTCCGCTTGGGCGATCGGGCAACTGGCGCGAGAATTGCCGAATAATATAGTGTACGCTGGGGCGATCGACGGTTTGATTGAAGCTTTAGAAGAAGATGAAGATATGGGCGTCAGGGAAGATGCTAAATCTTCGCTATTGCGAGTCGGCGATCCGCGCGGATTGCAGCTTATTGAAGATTTAGAAATGGAAGGAATTTTGTGATATAATTATCACATTAAAATACCATTTACTAATTATCAATTATGAATTTCATCAACCCTAAGACAGATTTTGGCTTCAAAAAAATCTTTGCTTCGCCCCAGAGCAAAGAAGTTTTGATTAGCTTCCTAAATGCCATGCTCTACAACGCAGAGCCGACAATTACAGACTTAGAAATCATCGATCCCTACGCCGCACCGAGCATTACTGGGTTAAAAGACACTTACCTGGATGTCAAAGCAAAAATTACGGGCAACAAAACTGTAATTATCGAAATGCAGGTCATCAATGTAGAAGCTTTTACTAAGCGCGTTATATATAATGCAGCAAAAACCTACGCCACTCAACTCAAACGGAGAGAAGGCTACTCAAAATTAAATCCTCTCATCGCTCTCACAATTACGGATTTTATCCTGTTTGAAAATACCGAAAAGTTTCTCTCACATTTTGTCTTTAAAGAAGTCGAAGAAAACTTCGAGTATTATCGGGAAATAGAGTTAGTTTTTGTTGAACTACCAAAGTTTAACAAAAAATTAGAACAAGTTGAAAATCTGATTCAAAGCTGGATTTATTTTATAAAAAATGCTCCTGAACTGGAGGAAATACCGGATAAATTGGCGTCAGTACCCGAAATTCAAACAGCTTTTAACATTGCTAACAGGTCTACCTTAAACCTTGACGAGTTAGCATCATTAGAAAAGCGGGAAATGTTCTTTGAAGACCAACGCGGTGCCGTTATTAAGGGGATGCAAGAAGGTCGCCAAGAAGGTCGCCAAGAAGGTCTAATTGAGGGGCAAACAGCATTAATTCTGCGTCAAATCGCGCGGCGCACTGGCGAAATCCCACCAGAAGTTCAAACTCGCATCCAGCAGTTATCTCTCGAACAATTAGATGATTTAGGAGAAATCTTGTTAGATTTTACCAGTCAAGAGGATTTGATAGCTTGGCTGGAATCCGTGTCAGCATGAATTTATAAATTTTGCACTTCTGATACTAAATCCGGCTTTAATACCCCCTTCATTCTTGATTCGCCGCAGGCGGACTGTGTTTGTGTAGTAGCGGTTTCAAGAGACTGTTGGCGAATCAATAAAGGGCTTCACCTCTCACCCCTAAAAATAGTGGTTCTAGACTAAATTTCAAATTGACCATATAGCCATTAACTACCAATAGTGAACGGAAATACTGCCTCCCAGAGGTGATGGGTAACACCCCCTGCGAATTCGCCAACAGTCTCTTTCAACCGCCTAGTTCCTTAATCTAATAAGTCAGGTTCCCGACGCACTATCATGTCATAAAGCGGTTGAAAGCTAAACCATCCCATGCGGTGAGACCCTACTTGCTGCTGTGTTAAACGCGCACATTCTGGCTTGATGAGAATTGGTTTTCCTGCTGCTTCGGCCATTAACTGCGCTTGACAAGAACGTTCCATTGCAATAAACCACCAAGCCGCTTCATCTACTGTTTGACCTACTGTTAACAGTCCGTGATTTTGTAAAATAATCGCTTTTTTCTCACCTAAAGTTTTGGCGATGCGTTTAGCTTCTTCGATTTCCAAAACAACTCCGGTGTAATCGTCAAATAAAGCTTGGTCTTCATAAAAAGAACAAGCATCTTGCGTCAGCGGGTCAAGCAGGCGGCCCAAACTCGACCAACTTTTGCCGTAGGGAGAATGAGCGTGGGCTGCTGCGATTACGTCGGGGCGGCCGCTGTGCACTTGGGAATGAATGGCAAATGCTGCTTCGTTTACGGGTTTATTTCCTTCCACAACTTCGCCTTTGTGGTTGACTAAAATTAGGTCGCTGACTCGAATTAAACTAAAGTGCATTCCAAAAGAATTGACCCAGAAATGGTCGAGGTGTTCGGGGTCGCGGACGGTGATGTGTCCGGCAATTCCTTCGCTGAATCCGAAGCGGGCAAATAATCGGAATGCGGCGGCTAAACGCTGTTTGCGGTGGCGGCGTTCTTCTTCAACTGAGTTGAATGTTGGGGGTTGAAAAGTGACTTTGGGGATTTTTATTGCAACCATAGATTTGGGAATTGGGAATTGGGCGTTGGGCATGGGGCATTGTTGACTGTTGACTGTTAACCGTTGACGGTTAACCGTTAACTAATGACTACTGACTAATGACTACTGACTAATGACTAATGACTACTGACTTTATCTTCGCTGAGACGCAAGCCTGCGATGTTTTTGCAGTCAAAGGTGCCGTTGTTGCCGGGGCGACGTTCTATTAATTCGATGATTTGTCCGGCGGGGTTTTGCAGAAACCACTGGGTTAATGAGCCGTAGTCTAGAGGACGCTCTGATAGCGGTTTAAAGTTTTTATTTTGCCATATTTTAGCAGCATTCTGCACGTTTTCGACTCGAAGCGCGACGTGGTGAACTGCTTCTAATCCTCTTTCTTGCTGAAAGCGGTTTTTTTGGTCGCCGGCTGCGTGGGGCGCATCTAATACTACTAAGCCGCCCGCTGGCATTAATAAGGTCATTAAATGCAGCCACAAATCGGAGGGAACGTTAATGTTTCCCGAACAAAAGTTGATCGGGAACAAGTCGGGGCCTTCAACTGTTTTGGCGCCGAAAGAGCGCAAAGATGCGGCGTATTTTTCGAGATCGGTGCGGCTGGGAAATGTGATGACAAAGTGGTCGATCGCAACTTGTTCGTCGTACAGGTGTGTTTCAAACGTCCAGGCTGTTAAAAATTCGGGAGTGATAAATTTGAGGTTGAGTTCCAGCAAGCCATTTTTTTCGATGAAAGGTGAGTCAAGATGGCCCTCAAGGTTGCGATCGAACTTTAGGGTTTGTAGATTCAAGTTTTTCATCTGTATTCGCCGATGTTAACTCCGCAAAACTGCGAATTGTGTCTACAAGCTGAAGTTGAAACACATTTGGTGCGCCTTAATTCAAAAATAACACAAAAGTTAATATTGGTAAGCCGATCGCGTGATCGCAACTCCCAAACCTTTATATAGCAAGTATCCCGCAATCTAAAATCTAAAATCTAAAATCTAAAATCGGATGGTTTGCCGATCGCGTTCCCGGCCAACCACGCCGTAGTCCAGGCACTTTGGAAGTTGAAACCGCCCGTCACGCCGTCGATATCCAAGATTTCGCCAGCAAAGAAAAGTCCGGGACAGCGGCGGCTTTCCATTGTCTTGAAATCGACTTCTTTGAGGTTGACACCGCCGCAGGTGACGAATTCTTCTTTAAATGCGCCTTTTCCGGCAATCTGATATTCGCCTTGAACGAGTTCTAGCAGGAGGCGATCGAGGATTTTGTTAGATAAGTCGGCCCAGCGTTTTTGCTCATCAATGCCGATCGAACTTGTCAAACGTTCCCAGAGGCGGCGCGGCACCGGAAACGGACAGCTAGAAACAATCAATCGGTGCGACAACTGCGACTTAACCGCTAGCAGTTGCTGCCGCAAAACTTCCGCATTGTACTGGGGAAGCCAATTAATCAGCACAGAGGTTTTATAATGGCGATCGTGCAAAAATCTCGCACCCCAAGCCGAAAGTTTGAGTACAGCAGGCCCGCTTAAACCCCAGTGAGTAATTAGCAAAGGCCCGCTTTGTTCTAATTTAGCTCCCGGCAATTTCACCTTAGCATTAGGAACAGAAATTCCGGCTAAATCTTTTATTCGGCTGTCGGAAATATTAAAAGTAAATAGAGAAGGAACGGGCAGTTCTACAGTATTACCTAACTCTTTTGCCCACTTATAACCCGATGGATTGCTGCCTGTAGCGAGAAGAATGCGATCGCACTTAAAAATCTCCCCCGACTTCAACTCAATTTCAAAAGTAGGGGCGGTGTCTCCGTGTTCGCCCTCTGCGTTATTCCCGGTTAATTTCTTTACAGAAACTACTGCATCGCCGGTGCGAATTTTCACACCTGCATCCTCAGCAGCCCGGATCAAACAGTTAACAATTGTCCCCGAATCGTCGGTGATCGGAAACATTCGCCCGTCTTCTTCTGTTTTCAACTTCACGCCATGACCGGCAAACCATTCAACTGTATCGCGCGGTTGAAATCGAGTAAAAGCACCGCGCAGAGCTTTCCCTCCTCTGGGGTAATTCTGCACTAAAACACCGGGGTCAAAACAGGCGTGAGTCACATTGCAGCGCCCGCCGCCAGAGATGCGAACTTTTGCCAGGAGTTGCCGGCCAGCTTCTAGTAAAGTGACGCGGGCCTGGGGGTAAGTTTTGGCACAGGTAATTGCACTAAAAAAACCAGCAGCACCGCCGCCAATGATTGTAATTTTGAGGATTTGATCGGACAAATTTTTTCTCGCTTATTCTGGTTCAAAATCGGATTTTGCCGCCCCGCAAGTGGGACAAACCCAATCGTGGGGGATATCTTCAAAGGGTGTACCGGGATCTATGCCTCCGTCGGGGTCGCCTACTTCTGGATCATAGACGTAATTGCAAACTGTACAAACGTATTTTTGCATTTGCTTAACTCAATTTTATATTGCAAGCCTATAGATTGTACTTGACAACGCAACTTAGTGCAATACCACTTTCAAAAAGTAATGCGGCTTTCGGCAATTCGGAAATTATTAAAAATTTAGTTTTTCAAAATTATAAAATATAAAATTTAATTAAGTCTTGCACAAATCTAAAATCTAAAATCGTCAAAGCCTCCAGAACCGCAGTTCTAGAGGCTTGATTGTATTTTTTATTAGTTGGCTGCGATGGTAAGACTAGACTTTTGCTAAAGGCTTAGTCCAAACGCCGTTTTCATCTTCTTCGTACTGCTGGTGAATGGCGTTCCAAGCCGTGTGTTCGGCTTGTATCGAGTCGTTGCTTTCATCAAATGCGGCGTTGTAGGATTCCATAAAGGTTTTTTGAGCAGCTTCCGACAGGTGCGATCGCACTTCTGGAGATAAGTCTGCCTGACTATTGCAGCGACCTTTGACGGCGCGCGGCAGCGTCATTTCGCTAATAGCTATCTCTTCGCCACCTGCACTTTCTAGCAAGAGTTGAAATTCGCCCGATTTATCTGCGGGAACTTCTGCCATCACGAGAAATTCGCCTGCTTCAACGCGGGTTTGATAGATAGTTGCTTTGTCTTCGGGCATTCCCAAAGCGACCAAAGCGGAAACTAAACCCGCACCCGCCGAACCTGCGATCGCCCCGCTAGCTGCACCCAACAGTACCGCACCCAGCGGGCCCGCCGATACTACTGCACCGACAAAGGGAATAAACAGCACGCCGACGCCTGTTAGCAAACCCAAAAAAGAACCGAATAAGGAACCAAAAATCGCCCCGCTTCGGAGACCGCCTAATATCACATCTTTTTTAGTAATAAAGCCGGCAATTTTAGTTTTAGATTGAAAGTTTTTTCCCATTACTGAGATGTGGTCGCGGGAAACTCCGCGATCTAGCAACCGCCGAATTACGCCGTCTAATTGTTCTTCTTCCTTAAATACGGCTGAAACTGTGCGTTCGGCTAAGTATTCCTCGGTCATTGTTCCTCCTTGATCGTTTCTCGATTAGTTATGCTGGTTTTTAGTATAGGAGGACGCTGTAGGGCGATCGCATCAACCGCGAGAGAGAGGTCGATGCGATCGGATATAGTTTGAGGCTCTATCAAAAGAGTTAAAGTTTTTTTTAAGTGCGATTGCTCATTTATTATTCGAGATAGTTATTAAGATAATATATTTTTTTAATCTGGCTATCTTATTCTATTTTAAAGACTTGAGTTTTATCGTAACTTCCGATAGCAAGCGCTTTCCATCAGCTTTTTTTGCTGCTAGATTTGCCTCAATTTTGTCTGGCTTCGCCTAATATTAGGCTAGTAGACCATAAATTTGCGAACGAGTCAAATGCGGTTTTTAATTAATGATTTTTTCTGGAGTCAGCCCAGCATTAAAATCAATAGCAATATTTTTTACGGTAATTCGGGTTGTGGCAATGGGGGGCGCCAGTCGCAAGTTCCTGGCGTGCGGACAATTAGCCTTCCAATATCAATGCCAGTTGTCATATTTACCTCAATTGAGTTAACTTTATCCTATAGTAACGCAGCTTCATTTCTACCCGATCGCACTTTCGCAACATTAACCAATGCCATTAGCACCCCTGTTTCCTGTCGTTCATCCCATCCTCAAATCTGCTTTTCCCAGATGTCTGTGGACGGGAGATATCAACAGCCGAGAAATTGCTCTCACATTTGACGACGGGCCGCACCGTCAGCACACACCTCAACTTTTAAAAGTTTTAGATAAATACGACATCAAAGCTAGTTTTTTCTGGCTAGGTTTTTGCGTGGATCGGCATCCAGAAACGGCTAAAGAAGTGTACGATCGCGGACACTGGATCGGTCTCCACGGCTATCAGCATATATCGTTTCCAAAACTAAAAACCCACGAACTCAAACAAAGTTTAGAAGACACGCAGAAAGCAATTGCCAAAGCTTGCGATTTAGACCCAAAATTAATCCTGGACGTGAGGCCACCCAATGGCATTTTTACGCCGCGAACATTAGAGTTATTGCAACAGTGGGAATATCGCCCCGTAATGTGGAGTGTCGTCCCGGAAGATTGGGTGCGGCCGGGGGTGAGGAAAGTTATTAGTCGCATCGTGCAGCAAACTGAAAACGGATCAATTATTGTACTCCACGACGGCTATTGCGGCGGCGAAGATGTTGCAGCTTCTGCTGATAAAATAATTCCATTGCTTTTGTATAAAGGTTACAAATTTGTGACAGTCGATCGACTGTGGGAACAGGCTAACATTCAAATAACAGGAAATTAAATCCATGAAAAAAAGACAGTTTATTGCATCTCTTTGTTTGGTAAGTGCCGGATGGGCGATCGAGCTTTCTCCTGCTTCCCTAAGTGCTGAAACTCCACTTCTAGTGCAGCAGCCAGCCCCTGGCGTATCTGCACCTGCCGCTAACTCCAAAACCCCACAAGTGGAACTGCTAAATCCGGGAGTGGAACCACGACAGGAACTGCGTTTAAAACCAGCTATTGATGTCAAAGAAACAACTGTGATGACCGTAAAAATGGATATGGAAATATCCGCATCCGGTCGGTCTTCGCCTGGGGCTAAAATTCCAGTATCGATGATGACTTTCGAGACAAAAGTCACTAAAATCGCTCCCAACGGCGATATTCACTACGAGTTTGCTTATACTAACTCAGATATCGCTGGCGATACTGGAAATATGCCGCCAGCCGTCCGAGATGCCATGCGTTCCGCACTCAAAAGTATGGTGGGAGTGAAAGGCTCTTTCATCATGGACAATCGCGGTTTTCATAAAGGAGGCGACATTATTTTGCCCGAAGGAGCTGACAACAACCTCAAACAAATGGTTCGACAAATGTCTAAATCTCTAGAACAACTAGCCTCGCCGCTGCCTGCCGAAGCAGTCGGAAAAGGAGCCAAATGGCGCGTTTCTTCTTCCTCTGATTTCAGTGGCATGAATGTGAATGAAATTGCTACCTATGAATTGGATAGCTGGCAAGATGGGGTTGTGTCTCTGAATGTAAGTATAGAGCAGCAAGCCAACCCCCAAAATCTTACCTCTCCCCAACTGCCTGCTGGAACTACCCTAACCCTAAAATCTTTTAGTTCTCAGGGTCGGGGAGCAGCCACAATGCGCTTGGATAGATTAAATCCTTTTCGCTCTACTGTGTCTATTAGTTCAAATAGCGAAATGAGTGGTAAAAATGCTGGCAGTTCTGAAGAATTAACAATCACAACAAAAATGGCGATGGAGATGACTTTAGAGTCGAAGTAAGCTTTATTATAGGAACTCGAAAAATTAGGGACACGGCAGTGCCGTGTCCTTGGTCGTCGGTAAATTTTTAATAAATGGTATTAAATCTGGTTAATATAGCTGATATTATATAAACAAAGTTTTCCAAAGTTTTGAACAACAATTTGTAAGTAGAGGAGTCTGTTCTATGATTCGATCGCACAGACGGCAAGCTATTATCGGTTTAGTGGTAGCCCTAGTGATAATCATCGGGAATTTAATGTTTCCGGGTCTGAATGTAACGCCGGCATTTGCTCAAGCTAAATTTAAGGATGTTAACAACCATTGGGCCCAAGCTTGTATTGAGGAGTTAGCAGAGAAAAAAATTATCAGTGGCTACTACGAAGACGGCAGTTTTCGCCCGAATCGCCCCGTCAGCCGCGCTGAGTTTGCGGCGATGGTTCGCATGGCTTTTCCCGATGCCAAAACCGTCCGCGCTCCGATCGACTTTGCAGATATTCCTACAAATTACTGGGGTTTTAAAGCAATTCGAGAAGCTTATCAGACGGGTTTTATGTCTGGATACAGTGGCAGTATCTTTAACCCGACTTTGAATATTACCCGCTGGCAGGCTTTGGTAGCTTTAACCAGCGGCTTGAAATATACACCTACGGGCTCGGCGGCTGAGATTTTGGATGCGACTTTTGAGGATGCGCCGCAAATTCCCGAACTAGCCAGAAGTGCGATCGCCGCCGCCACAGAAAAACAACTGGTGGTGAATTATCCGGCTGTTAAACAGCTAGAACCTACTCGGAATGCTACTCGCGCCGAAGTCGCAAGTTTTTTCTGTCAGGCGATCGCCAAACCCGGCCAAACTGCCTTAGTTCCTACCCAATATATCGCCCAAGTTCCCCCGAATATTGGCCCGCCGAGAACAACAGAAACCTCGGAATCGGGGAAAGTTCGGGCGGAAGTTTCTTTCCTAAAAGAAGCAGAAAATGCTAAAAATCTCCGCATCAGAATTATCCGCGACGGTAAAACTTTATTAGAAGAACCAGTGCTAATTCCGACTCGTTCTCTAGTAGATAATCCAGACAAAAAAACCAGCGAAGAAATATCAGAAGGACGTTTTTTATCGCTGCGAATCCGTGATTTAGACGGGGACAAGGAACCGGAAGTGCTGGCAGATTTAGTCTCAACCAAAAGCGGTGTCCGCTGCTGCAATTATTCGTTTATTTACCGCTACGATTCGGGCGCTAACAAATACACTCATATCAAGCATTTCTGGGGCAATGTGAGTTACGAAATTGTCGATTTGGGCAAAAATGATATCCCCGAGTTTAAAAGTCAGGACGGCAGATTTTCCGAGGCTTTTACAAATTACGCTGATTCTCGCTTTCCGCTGCAAATTTGGCAGTACCGCCCAGGTAAAATGCAAGATGTTAGCAAACAGTATCCGGTAGAAGTATACACGAATTCTGCTGAGCTTTGGCTAGAATCTAACAAGCGTCTGAGTGAAAATGCGGAGGTGAAAGGGGTGTTGGCGGCCTTCATGGCGAACAAGTATGTCATGGGCCAGGAGGCGGAAGGTTGGCAGTTATTGGAGAGGGTTTATCAAGGACGCGATCGCACTCAATTCTTTGGGAAGTTGCGGGAGTTTTTGGTGAACACGGGTTATGCCAGTAAGTAGACTTCGAGGTTTTTAACCGCAGATGAACCCGGAGAAACGCTGATAATATCTGTAGGGGCGGGTTTTACCCGAAATATTTGCTAGGACTAAAAGCATCGTAAACCCGCCCTTTCGCGAGGAATAAGAAAAAAATGGCTGTTTATCAAGTTCGGTTGGTGAATGAGGCTCTCGCGCTCGATCGCACGATCGCAGTACCAGACGACCAGTATATCTTAGATATGGCAGAAGATGCCGGCATCCGCTTGCCGAATGGATGCAAGCAAGGAGAGTGTTCTGCTTGCGTTGTCAAACTGCTGAGCGGTGAAATCGACCAAAGCGAACAAAAGTTTTTGAAGCCGTCAGAATTGCAAGCTGGCTACGCTGTTACTTGTGTGGCTTACCCGCTTTCTGACTGCACTTTGTTAACTCATCAAGAACAAGTTTTATATCAAGCCGCTCTTTATTTTAAGTAATAAGAAATCATTTTTTTACCATCTTTTCTTCTAGCCTCGCTGGGCGCGGAATTTGTTTGTAGAAAAGCGAATTATATTCGCCGATCTAATCGTTATCAAAGCAGATTTGCTATGGTGTAACGTGCGTGACTTTCTAGCATCTCGCTGTTAATTGAGGAACTAAAAAGCCACGCACCCTAACGAGTATAGATAAACCCGTCCTTATTAATTCAGCAATTGTAGAATCCGCTGAAGCGGAATCTCCGCGAAATCTAAGCGGTAATTGAGTTCGTAGGCTAGCTCGGCAACCGCTTTTTCCAAAATGTAAGCATCCAGCAAAACTTGTAGTTCCGGTATAGATTTGGGCAAGAAACTTGCATCCGCTGCAGTCGCCAAATAACTCTTGACAAAAGTTAGGCTGACCCAGCGGTGCCAAACGTTCGCCCACTGCTGCATCTCCGGGAGATTTTCAGGGCGAATCATGCCGCTTTCTACTTCATTGCGGAGTGCCAAAGTCACAGCGTAACTTATAGATTGCAGCATTCCTGCAACATCTCGCAGGGGCGACCTCTTCATCCGCCGCTCGCTTAAGGGTCGATCGCGTTCTCCTCCGAAATCAATAATTACGAAGTCTTTACCTGTATAAAGAACTTGCCCGAAATGAAAGTCTCCGTGACAGCGAATTCTATCGGCGGTGATTCTCAAATTCAAAATAGACTTGAAACGTTCCATGAGCAAATCTTCGCGGTTGAGGAGCTTTTGCGCCGATTTTTGTATGTCTGGCGGCAGTTTGGACAGCCGTTTTTTCAGATCCAGCAAAGTTCTTCCCGCCAGATTTCTCATGTGTTGATAGATGGAACGCTGGTAAAAGGAGGTGAAGCTTTCTGGGGCAAAAGCGGGATTTTCTGCGTCAGACGCTAAAGCGAGGTGAAGTTCGGCTGTCCGTTGACCTAAAAGCTCGGCTGATGCTAAGTAAGAGCCGATGAGTTCGCGAGCCAATGGCGGAATTTCTAGGGATAAATCCGCTACTAGCGAGTTTGGCTGTCGCTGGGTTTGTCCGGTCAAAGCGTTCGGCAAATAATTTTCCGGGGCAGTAGATAAATTCTCGCCAGAATGCTTTGCTTCTACTGTCATTACTTGCTCGAAATAGTCGCGCAGTGTGTCTAATGTATAAGACCAAGCATCTACACTGTCGGGGATTAATTTTTGTAGGATTCCGACTGTAAGGACTTGTTTTGCTGGTGTGTGATATTCCAATGCTCCGGCAATTGGAGCATAGTGTTGGATCGAGTTTCGCTCTGTTAAAAAGCGTCCGATTTCTAATTCGGGGTTGATTCCTTCCTCGATTTTTCGCAATATTTTCAGGACGAAGCGGTCGCCGTAACCTGCGGATGTATTGCTTTGTTCTTTTTTGAACACGTGAGGGTCGAGCTGCGATAAATCTTCTTCTGATTTGAATGCACTGTCGGCAATTCCTAGCAGTTGACCTGCAACACCTCTGTAACTGCGAGAATTGCCGATCGCCCCCAGCAGCGCGCTCAGAAAACCTTTCTCCCCAGCAGCATCAAATAGTACCCCGATTTCCTTTTTGGTTTCTGGGAAGTGCAGGCGCGCGATCGCCCGATCGTCCAAATCGCCTTTCATCTCTTCCCACCCTAAAGGCAAAACGTAAGTTTCCGGCATACCTTCAGTATAATTCAACTGCAAAAACAGAATGTAAACTTGAGATTGCTCCCCCGCACTATCTTTACATTCAATCGTTACAATCTCACTTATTTCTAATGATTGAATTGTCCTATCAGAACCGCTGAACCAGCGATTACGCCGCAAGTATCCCGGCAAAAGATTAAGCAGCATATCGCTTAACTGACTTGTAGCAAAAGCAGTTTTCCAATTACCTATGACCGCCAAACTAGGCAAGTCTGTAGGATGACCGTGCGACGAAAAATCTTCGTGTTTAGCAGTAAGAGTAAACCAGTAAAACGTGTGAGGACTCAAACTCAAAAAATAAGGCGAATCGCCAACAGCAGGAAACTCCGTGCGGCCGAAAATCTCCACCGGAACAGCACCTTTAAATGGCGCCAGGTCTAATTCTGCTGTCTGGACGAAGCGTGACAAATTAGCAACTACGAGGATGTGTTCGTCTTGATAAGTGCGTACAAAAGCTAAAACTTTGCGGTTTTCCGGGTACAGAAACTCGCAAGTTCCGCGGCCGAATGCTTGGAAGCGCTGCCGAATTGCAATCAGGCGTTTCATCCACCACCACAGAGAACTCGGATTCGCCCGCTGCGCGTCCACGTTAACAGATTCGTAGTGATATTCAGGGTCAACAATTGGCGGTGCGTACAGGCGCTGCGGGTTCGCGCGACTAAAACCGGCATTGCGATCGCCACTCCACTGCATCGGAGTTCTCACGCCGTTGCGATCGCCCAAATAGATATTGTCTCCCATGCCAATTTCATCGCCGTAGTAAAGCACCGGCGTACCCGGAAGAGACAGCAGCAAAGCATTCATCAACTCAATGCGGCGGCGGTTATTTCCCATCAAAGGAGCCAAGCGGCGGCGGATGCCCAAATTAATTCTCGCCTGAGTGTCTTGAGCGTAAACCCGATACATATAATCTCGGTCTTCATCACTCACCATTTCCAGCGTCAATTCATCGTGATTCCGCAAAAACAATGCCCACTGACAATTATTGGGAATATGCGGAGTTTGCTGGAGAATGTCGCTAATTGGGAAGCTATCTTCCATATGCAAAGCCATAAATAAACGCGGCATCAGCGGAAAATGAAAGTTCATGTGACATTCATCCCCAGCAGCGTAATATTCAACCGCATCCTCCGGCCACTGATTCGCCTCAGCCAGCAGCATCCGGTTCGGGAATTTCTCATCTACGTGCTGCCGCAATTGCTTCAGGAATAGGTGAGTTTCGGGCAGGTTTTCGCAGTTAGTACCTTCGCGCTCGTACAGGTAAGGCACCGCATCCATTCGCAGTCCGTCTACTCCCAGTGCCAACCAGAAATCTACTACATCTAAAATGGCTTGGCGGACGGCGGGATTGTCGTAATTCAAATCGGGTTGGTGGGAATAAAAACGGTGCCAGTAATAAGCTTTTGCTACCGCATCCCAAGCCCAATTAGATGTTTCAAAATCTTGGAAAATAATCCGAGCATCTTGATATTTTTCCGGCGTGTCACTCCACACATAAAAATCTCTTTCGTTACTGCCTTTCGGGGCGCGTCGCGCTCGCTGAAACCAAGCGTGCTGGTCGGAAGTGTGGTTAACAATTAACTCAATAATGACCCTAATTCCCCGTTGGTGCGCTGCTTCTAAAAGGTCTTTAAAGTCCTCTAATGTGCCGTAAATCGGGTTGACCGTAGTATAGTGAGATGTATCGTAGCCGTCGTCTCGGAGCGGCGACGGAAAAAATGGCAGTACCCAAATTGCTGTTACTCCCAAGTTTTGCAGGTAATCCAGTTTTTCTGTCAGTCCTCTAAAGTCGCCGATCCCGTCTGCATTGCTGTCTGCAAAAGCCCGAACTGGTACTTCGTAAATAATCGCGTCTTTGAACCACAAGGGGTCGTCATTTAACATTGAGTTGGGCATGATTTGTAGCGATGATTGGTAATTAGTAATTTGTACTTAAAATTTGGTAATTGGGATTTGTTAGTTCCCATCCAAACCGATAAATCATAACTCATAATTTGACCGCAATTCCTCATGCCAGCGGCAGACTTTTAATCGTAATTTATTAACGCAAAACTTATAATTTCTTAACTATAAAATCTCAAAAATCTGTTTTGCTATTTCGGATACAGTTCACAATCCGGGTACTGTGCTAGCTACCGATGCGCGGTGCCCACCCTACCAAAGCGTGTCAACTTAAGCCTGAAACCCCTCTGTATCTCTCGCTGCTAGCCCAGTCTAGATCCTCCTAAATCCCCCTTGATAAGGGGGGCTTTGAGAACACTCTTGTTCCCCCCTTATTAAGGAGGGGTTAGGGGGGATCGAGCCCTTGTTGACACTAAGCGCACCCTACAGACTCAGGATTAGGTGCGGTATTTACTACCTGCCGGACGGTTGCCACGACAATACAGTACCTTGACGTTTATTACTAATTTTCGTTACATTAGTTTACATAAAGCAACAAAAGTTAAGGAAAAAGCAAATATGGCTATTGTAATCGCTCTTTTAATCGTCGGTTGGGTCGCGGCCTCAGTAATTGGCACTCAAGCATATTTCCTCGGGGAACAGTCAAAGCCCATCCACGAGCGGAATTGGAACGATGAATCTTTTGAAAAATTGGCTGTAGCAATCACAGCAACAGAGATGGATTACAGCGTTCGCGTTCCCGCCTACAGCATGGATGCCTATGGCAGCCGCACCATGTCTAATTCTTGATATCAAGTAACAGGTTTCACCATTTTCAATAACAGGCATCTTCCCTGTTTCTAATTTTCAATAACAGGCAGGATGCCTGTTCCACAAGAAAATTGATCGTTTGTGGAACAGGCATCTTCCCTGTTTCTAATTTTTAATAACAGGCAGGATGCCTGTTCCACAAGAAAATTGATCGTTTGTGGAACAGGCATCTTGCCTGTTCCAAACTATTCGGCAACTACAAACTATTACCTACTAGCGCCGGACGAGACTCTTTTTTGCGAAATTGCAAAGAGTTATTTTCGCAGTCGATCGCAATTGTATCTCCCTCGACAAACGCATTTTCCAGAATCTTGTTAGCCAGCGGGTTTTCCAACTCCCGCTGGATAGCGCGTTTCAAGGGACGAGCGCCATAAACCGGGTCGTAACCAACATCTGTGATATGATTTTTAGCCGCATCGGACAGTTCCAAAGTGATTTTTTGCTCGGCCAACAAACGCTCGATCCGCTTGACTTGAATGCTGACAATTTGCCGCAGTTCGACCTTGCTCAAAGTGTGGAATAAAATTATCTCGTCCACCCGATTGAGAAATTCGGGCCGGAAGTGCGATCGCAGCGCTGTCATCACCCGTTTTAACATCTGTTCGTACTCTTGGTCTGTCTCCCGGTCTTGAGTCAATAAATTTTCATTTTCACTCTTGTTTTCAGTCTTGTTTTCACTCTTAGTTACAGTATCAACATCAACTCGCTGGGCCGACACCTCAACAGTGCCGTCGGCAGCCACTTTATAATCTGTCTTTTGACTTGACAAATCTTTCGTTTCCTGCTTCCGACTCGCAGGTTTTTTGACGGTTTTTTCCTTCTTAGTAAACACGTCTAAAATGTGGTCGCTGCCGATATTGCTAGTCATCACAATTACGGTATTTCTAAAGTCAACCACTCGACCTTGAGAATCGGTAATTCTGCCGTCATCCAACACTTGCAGCAAAATGTTAAATACGTCGGGGTGCGCTTTTTCCACTTCGTCAAACAGCACTACCGAATAAGGATGTCTCCGCACTGCTTCGGAAAGTTGTCCCCCTTCATCGTAACCGACATATCCGGGAGGAGCTCCTACCAACCGGGAAACGCTGTGCTTCTCCATGTATTCCGACATATCGATGCGGACGATCGCATCATCGCTGTCAAACAAAAACTCAGCCAACGCCCGCGCTAACTCAGTTTTTCCGACGCCTGTGGGGCCCATAAACAAGAAAGAGCCGATCGGTCTCCCCGGATCTTTCATACCCGCCCTAGCGCGCCGAATTGCCGCCGCCACGGCTGTTACAGCTTCCTCTTGACCGATAACTTTTTGGTGCAAGTGTTTTTCCAATTGCAGCAATTTTTGGCGTTCGGATTCTAACAACCGGTTAACCGGAATGCCCGTCCATTTAGCGACAATTTCCGCAATATCGCCCTCAGTAACTTTTTCGCGCAGCAGGGAAGAACCTTGAGCTTGCTGTTTCAAAAGTTCCGCTTCTTTGGCTTCGCGATCGCGCACCGCCGTTTCCAACTTGCCGTACTTTAACTGGGCGGCTTTATTCAAATCGTAAGCCCTTTCTGCCTGTTCAATTTGCACTCGCAGTTGGTCTTCTTCTGCTTTCAATTTATTGATTGCATCCAACAACTGCTTTTCGCCCAACCACTGAGAGGACAATTTTTCCTGCTTAACTTTTAAAATGTCAATCTCAGATGTGATGCGTTCGACGCGGAAGCCGAGCCCAGGGGCTAGAGCACCTTTGCCTTCCCCTTCGATCGACAATTTTTCCATTTCCAACTGCATCACCCGGCGGTCAATGCCTTCCAATTCCACAGGTTTAGAGGTAATCTCCATTTTCAAGTGGGCGGCCGCTTCATCTACAAGGTCGATCGCCTTGTCCGGCAAAAAGCGATCGGAAATATAGCGAAAAGACAGAGTTGCAGCAGCTACCAGGGCCGAATCAGTAATTTTTACCCCGTGGTGACGTTCGTAACGGTCTTTCAATCCGCGCAAAATCGAAACAGTATCTTCAACGCTGGGTTCGCCGACAAATACTTGTTGAAAGCGGCGTTCCAAGGCAGGATCTTTTTCAATATTCTTACGGAATTCGTCGAGAGTTGTAGCGCCGATGCAGCGCAATTCGCCTCTCGCCAACATGGGTTTTAACAAATTTCCCGCATCCATTCCCGAACCCGAACTGCCACCGCCACCAGTGCCGACAACCGTGTGCAATTCGTCAATAAATAGGACAATTTGACCGTCGGAATCGATGACTTCCCGCAGGACAGATCGCAATCGTTCTTCAAATTCGCCCCGGAATTTTGCCCCAGCAATTAAACTGCCCATGTCGAGGCTAAATAGCTGGCGATTTTTCAAAGATTCCGGTACGTCACCGTTGACAATTCGTTGGGCTAAACCTTCGGCGATCGCAGTTTTTCCGACTCCGGGATCGCCAATTAACACTGGATTGTTTTTTTGGCGGCGGGAAAGAACTTGTACCACGCGGCGGATTTCCTCGTCGCGGCCGATTACTGGGTCGAGTTTGCCGGCTTTGGCGGCTTCTGTCAAATCGCGGCCGTACTTGCTGAGGGCGTCGGAGTTAGCTTCGCCATCTTGATCTTGGGCTTTAGCGCTGCTGCGGCTGCCTTTCCCGGTTTCGGAATTTTTTTCTTGGGCTTTAGCAGTGGCGCGGAAAGATTTGATGGCTTCTTCGAGTTTTGGTCGATCGAGTGTACCGGCTGGGGGTTTGCGATCGTAACCGGGGCGACCCGGCGGGCCGTCGCCTTTGGTCAGCAACCTGCGCCCGACTCGTTCGTCTTCTACTAAACCAATTAATAAATGTTCAACGGCGATAAAATTATCTTGCCAAGTCGCCCTGGTGGCCTCGGCAACATCTAACATCACTTCTAAGCCGCGACCGAGGTATAGTTGGTCAGCGTTGGCAACTCTGGGCTGTCGTTTGGCAAAAGCATCTAACTGCTGGGCCAAGCGGGGGGCATCGACTCCAGCTTTGCTGAGAATGCTGTTGGCCTGGCCTTGCTGTTCGAGAAGGGCGATGGCTAAATGTTCAACCTCTAGCTGCTGATTGGCAAAGCGGCGGGCTACATCCTGGGATTTGACAATGGCTTCCCAGGCTTGATCTGTAAATTTGCTAGGGTCTGTTGGCTGCACGTTGGTTCCTCGCAATCAAGGGGATTCCTGTTGTTATCCGTTAATACATCGTCTCACAACCATCATAATCTTTAAACAGGATTATGAATTTATGAGTGCGGTTAACTAAGGCGGAACTTGTGACCTAATTGACCTGTTGCAAAAGCTTACACTCCGCAATCCACCCCGAAATTTGGTGCGTTCAGACCCACTCTGGCAATTCCCTTGGGGATAGGTTCGCTGGCTGTACTTATAAAAATATTGCCAGAAACAAGATTTTTTAGCGATTGAGATTTATGCTATTTCCCACTTACCAATTTTTAGTATTTTTCCTAATTATTTTTAGCCTGATCGTCTCGGTGAAACCCCAAGTCGATTTGTATAAAATTGTCTTGTTAGTTTCGAGTTTATTATTTTATTCCTTTTGGAGCTTTGACTTTCTATTGCTCCTTATTTTCTCTACAGTCTACAATTATATCATTCTCCGGGTTCTCTGCAAGAGTAAGTATAAAAAATTTGCTTTAATCTCCGGTCTAATTTTCAACATTGGCTATCTCGGCATCTTTAAATATTGCAACTTCTTTGTAACTTCCTTATTTGAGGTACTGAATCAGCTACAAATTCCAGCCAACTTTCCAGTTTTGCAAATAATCGCCCCCGTCGGCGTGTCTTTCTACACTTTTAGAATGATTTCTCATTTAATCGACTGCTACCAGCAAAAAATCCCTTGTCCGAAATTTGTAGACTATGCCGCCTACATTACCTATTTTCCGCAAATTGCCTCCGGGCCAATCTCGCGAGCTCGCGAATTTTACTTGCAGCTAAATTCACAGGAAAAATACGACTATAAAATTGAAGAAGTTATAGTTTTGATTTTGTCTGGACTCTTCAAAAAATATACTTTAGCCAGCTTTTTGTTTAACTTCACTGACTTGCCATTCAAAGTCCCCCAGCAGTACAGCAGCATCGATTTAATCCTCGCGGCAATTTCCTATTCCTGTTTAATTTACGTAGATTTCAGTGGCTACTCGGATTTAGCCAACGGCATCTCCTGTTTGCTGGGTTTCAAACCCATTGCCAACTTTAATATGCCATACCGATCGCTCAGTCTGCAAGAATTTTGGAAACGGTGGCACATCAGTCTTTCCGAGTGGCTGAGGGATTACGTTTACTTTCCCTTTGGCGGCAACAAATACGGCAAGTTGAGGAAGTACGTAAATTTACTGATGACAATGGCGATCGGCGGATTGTGGCACGGCGCCGGTTTAAACTTTATTTTCTGGGGAGCAATTCACGGTTTAGGATTAATTGTCAACCATTTATGTAAAGATATCCCCCAAGCTATCCACTTTAAATTAGACTATGCTTTTCCCAGATTTGCTAAATTTTGCAGTTGGTTGCTAACATTTACTTTTGTTACTTGTAGTTGGGTATTTTTCGGCACTCCCAACTGGGAAACGGCGGTGAGTTTTTTTCAAGGAATTGTCAATCCTGCTGTAGCCACTTTTCAATTTAACTTTTGGCAATTGTATTTAGTAATTGCAGTCATTGGCGCTATCAACTTGTGGGGCGATCGCATCTCCGAACTATTGCAAACCGTATTGTCATTAAAAAACATTTTTTTTCGGGTTGTCTTAGTTTCGCTGCTCGTGTATACTATCTTGATGTTGGGGCCAAGTACCATGCCGCCTTTTATTTACTTTAATTTCTAAGAAATATGAAAGACCGGGAAATTTTGCTGATTGTTACTTCTGTAATTCTCACTTTAATATTTTCAAACTTATCATTATTTCTAAAAAGCTTTGCTTCAACTCCTTTCGCCAGTCCAGAAATCAAAGAAGCAGCGCGCCAGATCGAAATAGACGGTTTCAGAAAATCAGAACAAGATTTTTGGAGCAAAATTAAAGATATTAACTTCGATAGCCTCCCCAAAGAATCAGAACTTCCTCCTGTCAAAACCGAAACAAAAACGGCCGTTCACCCCCCAAAGCCTGCTACTGCTAAAAAAACAACTCCAGCTAAACCCAAACTGACCATACCTTATCGCAAATTTTTATTTATTGGAGATTCCGTAATGTTCGACTTAGGAATTCAACTCCAGTACACTCTTAAGAAAAAATACAATATCGTCGATACCAAAATAGACTATAAGGTCTCGACTGGATTAAATCGGATAGATTATTATGATTGGTATGCCAGAACTCGCCAAATTCTTAATACTTACCAGCCGGATGTAGTGATAGTTTTGTTCGGAGCAAATGACCGTCAAAATATTATTGATTCTCAAGGAAAAGGCCGCGCTGTCCTAACCAAGGAATGGCAAAAAGCTTATCAAGAAAGAGTTGAAAGATATGCCAAGTTACTGGATTCGTCATCCGTCAGAAAAGTGTATTGGGTCGGTCAATCAATCCCTAACAAATCTTTGTATTTAAAAGCTTTTCCCATCATGAACGATATTTATAAAAATGCCAGCAAATCTTCATCCAAAATCGAATTTATTTCTACTTGGGAGACATTTGCCCAAGCAGGAAAATTTGTTCCAGTAGTTGCTAATAAATCGGGTAAGCGAGGCTATGTAAAAAATAATGACGGCTTGCACTTTACCTCCCACGGAGCTCAAATTATCAGCGACTTAATCGTTGATCAAATGGTCAGCGACAAAATATTAAAAGCCCCAACCAAAAAATAACTATATGAGGTGGGGTTTCGTTGCCCAACCTATACTTTGGACATTTGACCAATTATTGCTAAATAATATATTTATTTCGGGGTTCATATTGGCTTTTATTAACTAGCTTTATAGGGAAAATCTAGGCTTGAGTTATAATAAAATTCCTCGTGAAACCGGGTTTCAAATTCCCTATGCGTCCAGGACGAATATTGACAAAAAGCAGCAGTAGATGTAAAATTGAAATGAGCATCAAACAACAGCGTCAAGATATAGTAATTGTCATCGCGACAAATTATGACGAGCAATGTGTGGAAACTCGATCGCACTAACATCCCTGAGTCAAGGGGGTGCAGCGGCACAGCACTCATCTTCCTTCTCACTAAATATACTCAACCTTGGCAAAGAATAAACCTAGTTGAAAAATTCCTGCAACAGTGCGGCATCGAGCCTTTTGCTGAAGTTTTGGGCGTACCCAACAGCGGAATATTCAGAGAAAATATACCGCAAGCCGTCAGAAAACCGCATCCGAATTTGCTGTTTCGGGCTTTGGCAATTCAGGCATTGGGGAAGGTGCGAGAGGGGCTGATATCAAGTGAGAGAGAAGCTAGAGCAAGTGATTTTAGCAAAAATCTGCTGGCGGCGTTAGAACAGGAAGCGCGAGGGGGAGCGACTCCTTTAATTCGGTGGTCTGCGGCTGTTAGTATTAAGTCAATTTGGTTGGATGAAGCAGGGCAATGGGAAGGCAAGGAAGGTGCTGTCAATGCCACAATCAATGCAGAGGAAATTGAGCGACGGGTTGTAGAAGAGCAAATTCAACTATTAGCAAGCAACAAAATTGCTTTAGGTGACAGCAGCAGACATGACAGCCACAAGGAATATGAGAATTGTCTCGATTTTTGGGTGTACGGCCCTAGCTGGCTGCTGCCCAGTCTGCCAATGGATTGCGAAGAATATCTGTTTTGGATCGATCGAGTATTTGTTGCGATCGCACTTACGGGCCCGTACAAATTGAATGTCGAAAACGATGCAGCGGTAACAAACTTTTTGGAAGTTGCAGAAAATAATTTTAATGACTGGGAATTCTCTAAAATAATTGCCAAAATTTTTGAGTTCCTGTACCACCCGGAAGCGAAAGTAAAAAATCTAGCTACAATTATTTTAGAACCTTACAAAGATAAGCTAGACCGAAAATCGGCGCAGATTATGACAGCGCTTGTATATAAATTTAATGTAAAATATCAGCCCTTAGAATGTCTGACTCTTCCCGAAATAGAAGAGTACAAAGCGTCACTGTATTTCGGTCAAATGGAAATTGACGACTTGTATGGTGAGGCTTTGTCGCTGTGTGGCGATCGGGATGTCGAACTCGCAAGTTTATTGTCAGCTAAACAAAGGGAATCCCAAAATACTCTAGAGGAGCATATCAACAATCTCAGCAAGTTAGTTAAGTCAATCATAAATTGCCAGAGCTTGTTAGATGCTAATAGGGAACTTTTGTATTTGACTGTAGATCGGCTGGAAAAATGGGATTATACTCTAGACAATAAACTGGCGGCGCACCGCAAACAAATCCAAAACCTGAGCTTGGATAAAAGTACATCCGAGCAGTGCATAAACCTGGACAATGAACTCAATTATATCAGAGATGCTTTGCAGTATACTTTGTATGAAATCACCTCAAATATTAACAGCCAAATTAGAGAGTTAGAACTTTCTGCGTCCAAAAATAGCAAGACTGCAACAGATATGTTTAAGTGGACGTGGCTATTATTCAGGGTGGGGTTTTCAGTAGGGCTGTTTTTGTATTTATCGGATTTAGTGATTAAGTGGATATTCGCGGTCAGCTACACAAGCGAATTTTTAGTTTATTGGACTATTTTATTTAGTGTGATAGTAGTATTTTTGTTAGTATTATCTGTATTTTTTTCTGGGATCGCTGCTTTAGACCAGCGCCGAGAATCTAAATTACTTCCAAAATTTGATAGCTTAAGCCAAATAGGGAGCAGTTTTTCTATATTGTGGCAAAAAATTTATTTGCAGCAGTTTGTCCCGTCGGTGCGATCGAATTAAAAGTTTCAGTTGACAGTTGTGGGTACGACTGTTGACAGTTTTGGGTATGAATGTTGTCTAAACGAAAATGGAAGGGGGAAGATAGTTTTTCCTTCCCCTTCCCCCTCTTAAGAAAGTTAAGATGCGGTTGTTGCTGCTACTTTCTGGGTGTTGCTACCTTGATTTTCCAGTTGAATTAATTCAACTTTATATCCATCTGGATCTTGCACAAAAGCGATGACAGTTGAACCGTGCTTCATCGGGCCGGGTTCCCGAATAACTTTACCGCTGCGGGCTTTAATTTCTTCGCAAGTACCGTAAATGTCGTCAACGCCGATCGCAATATGACCGTAAGCATCCCCTAAATTGTACTGTTCGACGCCCCAGTTGTATGTTAATTCCAAAACTGTAGTGTCTGATTCGTCGCCGTAGCCAACAAAAGCCAGAGTAAATTTACCGTCGGGATACTCTTTTTGTCGCAGCAATTTCATCCCCAGAACCTCGGTGTAAAATTTGAGGGACTCTTCCAGGTTGCCGACTCGGAGCATCGTGTGTAGTAGTTGCATTTAGCTCACTCCAAATTTTTTAAGCTTCCTCAATTTTAGCGATATCTTGCTGGAAAAAACCGCGTCGGCAAAGTTTACCTGGTGTTAGCTTGCTTTTTACTGAACAAAAACCACCACAACTCTAAACCCATTAATGTCAATCCGCCTGCTGTTACGCCAATTTTTACACCTAGTGGCTGTTCAATGCTGTGGAATTGATTCGTTGAAGTAGAATGCTGGACGGACTGTTCGGAAGCTTGAACTCCCGATGCCATTCCCATCACAAGTCCTAAACTCGCGAGACTTCCCCAAATTTGACGATGGTGTAACATTTTTCTAATTCCTCCTAATTTAGGCAAGAGATTTTGGTTTAAAATTCCGCAATCGCAAAGCATTAGTAAGTACGGAAACTGAACTAAAAGCCATTGCTGCGCCGGCGATAATTGGATTTAGCAGCCAGCCAAAAATGGGGTACAAAATTCCCGCCGCGATCGGTATTCCAGCGATGTTGTAAATAAACGCAAAAAACAGATTTTCGCGGATGTTCCGCATGGTGGCGCGGGAAAGTTTAATTGCTGTAACTATGCCTTGCAAATCTCCTGAAATTAAGGTAATGTCGCTGGCTGCGATCGCCACATCTGTGCCGGTGCCGATCGCAATTCCCACGTCTGCTAAGGCCAAAGCCGGTGCATCATTAATCCCGTCTCCCACCATCGCGACAATTTTTCCTCGCCGTTGCAGGGCTTGGATTTGAGCTGCTTTTTGGTCGGGTCTAACTTCAGCAAAAACACGAGTAATGCCCACGGATTGGGCGATCGACTCCGCAGTAGCGCGATTATCCCCCGTCAGCATCGCCACCTCCAAACCCAGTTTTTGAAGCGCTTTCACCGCCTGCGCTGACGAGGGTTTGAGGGCATCCGCAATGCCCAGAATTGCCTCTATTTTGCCCTCTATCGCCATCCAAACCACCGTTTTGCTCGCAGCTTCCAAAGCTCTCGCGCGCAATTCCAGATATTCAGTATCGCAGCCTAGTTCCTGCATCCACCTCAGCGTTCCCAGGGCGATCGACTTTCCGGCTACAACTCCGCGAACACCACTTCCCGCGATCGCCTCAAAATCCTTAACATCCGTCAAATTCACCTCTTGAGATTGAGCGTATCTCACAACAGCTTCCCCCAAAGGATGCTCCGAATTTCGCTCGACAGACGCAGCTAATTGCAGCAACTTTAACTCATTGCTATTCTCGGTTCCTTTAATTGTCACAAAATCAGTTACAGTCGGCTTGCCTTCTGTGAGAGTTCCCGTTTTATCTAACACGATAATTTGGATTTGGTGAGCCAATTCTAAACTCTCCGCTCCTTTAATTAAAATCCCGTTTTCTGCACCTTTACCAGTTCCCACCATCACAGCAGTCGGAGTCGCTAAACCCAAAGCGCAGGGACAAGCAATAATCAAGACTCCCACCATTGTCACGGTCGCTAGAGTGAAGTTTCCCGTCGTGTTAAACCAGATAATAAAAGTAGCTAAAGCGAGGGAAATTACTACAGGAACAAACCAACCAGTCACTTGGTCTGCTAACTTTTGAATTGGTGCTTTTGAACCCTGTGCGTCCTGCACCATCTTGACAATTTGAGCTAAAAATGTATCTTTGCCAACTCTTGTCGCCCGAAACTTGAAGCTGCCAGTTTTGTTAATTGTGGCTCCGATAACTTCGTCGCCAAGCTGCTTTTTGACAGGCAAACTTTCTCCCGTAACCATTGCTTCGTCTACCGTCGAAGCACCCTCAATAACATCTCCATCTACGGGGATTTGCTCTCCCGGCCGCACCTGCACGATGTCGCCAATTTCCACTTGGGCGATCGGCACTTCCAACTCTTCCCCGTTGCGAACTATCCGAGCAGTTTTTGCTTGCAAACCCATGAGTTTCCGAATGGCTTCGGAAGTCTCTCCCTTCGCCCGATTTTCTAGGGTTTTCCCCAACAGAATTAAGGCGATAACGCTGGCTGCTACTTCATAGTAAACGCTAGGAGTCAAACCTTGGGCTGTCAAGAAACCGGGAAAAAATGTCACAAATACAGAATAAAAGTAAGCAGCACTCGTTCCCAAGGCAATCAAGGTATCCATTGTCGCCACCCGCCGTTTGAAGGATTTCCAAGCTCCTACATAAAACGATTTGCCGCACCAAAATTGTACGGGGGATGTCAGGACTAATTGCAGCCAAAAATTGTGCAGCCATGGGGGAATAAATGGCAGATGCAAGCCGGTCATCGCTGGAATAGCGCCCACAAATAGCAGGGTGCTTATGATACCTGCTGTCCAGAGCTTCCGCTGCAAGGTTTGAGATTCAGATTTGCGAGCGGCTTGTTCGGAATCATCCTCTGTCGCGGCCATTTCTTGAAGCGGCAAAGCTTGGTATCCCGCATCATCAACAGCAGATTGAATTGTTTCTAAGTTGGTTTGCTTGGAGTCGTATTGGATGGTTGCTCGTTCCATCCCAAAATTGACATGACACTCAAGTACGCCGGGAACAGATTGAATTGCTTGTTCGATAGATGAAGCACAAGAAGCACAACTCATGCCCCGCAATTTAAGTGTGAGATTGTCCATAGATGCCCTCCTAACTTATAAAGTTACCTTCTGTCTTCAAATGACCTCGCCTAAAAACGGATAACGTGCGACGTACTCCTGTCGTGGAGAATCAAAAATTTTAGACTCTTGTTAAATCTCCCAGATTCAAAGCTGCAAGTAAATCTAAAATCTAAAATCTAAAATAGACTTGTTGGATAGCCCGCCGATGCGATCGCTTTCCTAACTTCACTTTCTGACTTAGCGGTTTGAATCGTGACCAATTTTGTCTTGAGATCGGCCTCAACCTTTGAGGCTGAGTCAATGGTTTGGACTGCTTTTGCGATCGTAGTCGCACAAGCAGAACAAGCCATCTTAGGAACTTTTAGCTGTAAAGTCATAATTTCAACCTCAGCAGAAACTACTCTGCTCAATCAATGAATTAACTCCATTGTAAAGTCTCCAGTACACAGGAGAGTCAAGGGGAATTGCAAAATAAATCAGGAATTATAAAAAAAGTGGTTTGACACCCTACCCATAGGGGTAAGGCGCGGACTGTGTACCCTACATAATTAGATTCAAGTGAGTTCTGTAAATCTTAAATTTGAGTGCGATCGACGGCACAGAAATAATTCTTTACAAGTTTGCCACAAAAATTTCATCCTAATTTCATTTATATATGAAAAACTGAAAATAAATAGCCGTTTTAAGGATATAAGCTCTATGAAACCAATTTCATTAAAAACAGGCTTTGCAGCGCTGACGCTGACCGCCACAGCCGCTTTTACCAGTGGATTGCTTGCAGCTTGTTCAAATGCCCCTTCCAGTGAAACTCCCGCCCCAAATGTTACGGCTGCAACTGAAGCAAACAACAAGCAAGACGTGGTACAAGGCGGTGGCATGGGTGGCATGAATCATGGCATGAATCACGATATGTCAATGGATTTAGGCCCTGCTGATGCCGACTACGATTTGCGATTTATTGATGGCATGACAGTACACCATCAAGGTGCTGTAAACATGGCTCAAGATGTGCTTAAACAATCCAAACGCCCGGAAATGAAAAAACTTGCGACTGATATAATTGCTGCTCAAAACCGTGAAATAAATCAAATGAAAGAGTGGCGAAAAACTTGGTATCCCAAAGCCAGCAGTACGCCGATGGCTTATCACGGTCCCATGGGTCACATGATGGCAATGACTCCCGAACAAATGCAAAGCATGATGATGAGCATGGATTTAGGGGCCGCTGACGACAAATTTGACTTGCGATTTATTAATGCGATGATTCCTCACCACGAAGGAGCTTTAGTGATGGCCCAAGATGCTTTGAAGAAGTCAAAACGCCCGGAAATGAAGAAATTAGCTCAAGAAATTTTGACTTCGCAAAAACAAGAAATTCAGCAAATGAAACAGTGGCGCCAAGCTTGGTATAAACAGTAATTTAGCTACCGTAAACAAAACATGACACAAATCCACAACATGAGTGACATGAATCACGTTAGGTCAAATGTTCAGGAAATACTTGCTTCACAAAAGCAAGTAATTGAGCAAATGAAAAAGTGGCGACAACCTTGGTAGACAAAGTAATGTAGCTCGACTGTGGCTGTCAGAATTTGTCTGACTCCACCTCAGTTTCCTGAGAGTACCTACACATACTGTAGATAATTGAACAGTCCTACGTCTAAAGTAGTAGAAACTTAGGTAAGAATACTGTAGACAATGGAGCAAATCTACCTCTAAAGTAGCAGGGTAAGCTCATCTAATTTGGTATAAATTGTACTTGACAAAAAAAACAAAATACACAGGGATCCCCCTCGTCAT
>NZ_JAUBPI010000064.1:0-36902 GCF_036700645.1 Microcoleus sp. S36b_A4
CTAATTTACAACTCTAAACGCCTACTTTCTTTGAATTCAGTTTAATTCTCTTAATCCTTTCCTTCAGGGCACTACCCAAGGGGAAACCTTAAACCGAAACGCAGTCATGAAGCTTAGCCCAAGACTTTCTGTAACGCATTCCGATCCCCAAATCTTTCCCTGTGGTAACGAGCATCCCACCACAGCCAAGCTGACGCACTTTAACAGAGCCGATTTGGTATTATATAGAATCCCAGCTATAACCGCTTAAGTAATATTAGGAATCACAACCAAAATGTCATTATTAGAAGCACAGCAACTTACAATGCGATTCGGCGGTTTGACTGCGGTCAACCAGGTTAGTTTAACCTTGGAAAAAGGCTCGATCGCCAGTTTGATCGGCCCCAACGGTGCGGGCAAAACTACTTTTTTTAATATGCTGACAGGTATCTACAAACCGAGTGGCGGTCAGTTGCTTTTGGAACAGAAAAATATCACGGGTTTACCGCCCGATCGCCTGACAACTTTCGGCATTGCTAGAACTTTTCAAAATATCCGCTTGTTTAACAACATGACTGTGCTGGATAATGTTTTAGTAGGTAGGCACTGCCGATTGAAAACAGGTTTGTTGGGTGCAATCCTCCGCCCTCCCGCTGCAAATCTGGAGGAGCGGGAAGCTAAAATAAAAGCGCTCACTATGCTTGATTTTGTCGGTTTAGGTGCTGCTAAAGCGCCGGAGTTGGCAAAAAACCTTTCCTACGGAGACCAGCGCAGATTGGAAATTGCCAGGGCTTTGGCTTCCGATCCGAAAGTGTTGCTTTTGGACGAACCGACTGCCGGGATGAACCCTAACGAAACGGCTGATTTAACTCGCTTTATTTATCGGATTCGCGATGAGTTGAATTTGAGTATTTTGCTGATTGAACATGATATGAAAGTGGTGATGGGAATTAGCGATCGCGTGAGTGTTATGGAGTACGGTACTAAAATTGCTGAGGGAACTCCAGATCAAGTTCGCGCCGATCCTCGCGTGATTGAGGCATATTTGGGAAAAGAAGAAGATGGACATGGTTAATGGGTATTGTGTGCCGACAGATAAGTGACGTGGGCAGTGTTTATCCTCGGAAGAAGCGAGATAATGTTCAGCCAATTAACCCAATAAAATTAGGGCGGGTTTCACCAACAATCTGTCATTCAAACCGATAATATTTATCAACACACCCACGGCGACAGCATTTTATAACGAGCAATTCAACGGAAACGATAGGAGGTGCGCCTCGAACAGCCTACGGATTAACATCCGGGGTTTTTCCTAAAGTTTTGATTTGACTTCCGACATTTGTTTCTTGTGTTTTCTCTGCCTGACAAACAATCCTAAAAAGATTGCAGTACCTAATACTGTGCTCGGTTCTGGAACTGCTTCTGCTTCTGCTTCTGCCTTTGCGATATTGTTTTTAACTTCTACCAATGTTAAGTTAGTGGCGCTGTTGAATGTCCGCGAATATACCCCAGAAGTATACAGGAGGGTAGCTGCTGTACTTCCTTCAGCCAGAAAATTAAAGTTAATTTGTGTGGGTTTAAAGCTGTTGCTAACGAAGGCATTTGCAGAAAAGCCACTAGAAGAGTCTAAACTGATGGCAAATTGAAAAGAGTCTAACAAAATGTTAGTAACAGTGTTAATCACCCAGAAAGATATACTGCCACCCGCCCTGGCGCGTTCGGATTGGGGGTTGTCAACTGATGTTAAAAGAGCTAAAAATGTCTGAAAAGTGAAGGAAAAAGTTTCTTCGGCATCAATGAAGAAGTCGCCGATCACTGCTGCTTGACTTTGGGCGAAACCGGAATAGTTATTCCCGCTGCCTATGACTGCACTTTGCGAGAGATTTTCTGCCAGCAATTCGTGACAGTTAGATATAAAAACTGCATCAGCAGTTGCCTCGCTAATAACTGAACCGCTGTTAGCTATGGCCTGAGTGTAAGTGTTAATGTTAGTAAATGTACCTGTGTCAGTCGGTGTGTGACTGATGTTGTCAATCATTACTGCTGCTGCAGAACCTGCTATTGTGGCAGCACGGCTGGGCGCTACACCTACACTCAAGCTGGTTACTAAAGGAGTTGCTAATAAAAATGCGATCGCTCCACTAATGTGATTGAATTTCATGGTGAATTTCCTTAAATTTGAAACATTTTAAGTGTTGTTATTGGTAAGTTGTAGCAGTGGGTTTCGCTTACGTATCAATACTACCTATTTACTTAGAGATTTTTGTAAAGCTACTGTCAAGAAATCTTATGTTTAAGTAAAAATTATGTAAAGTTGGTCGCCACAGCTACAAAAAATACATTGTATGGGAGCTAGGGCTGGTGTTGATCTAAGTAAAATTACTGCTTACTATAAAAAAGCTTGATTTTAAATAAATGCAATAAAATTTTATAATAAGTCGGGATAATATAATAAGGCACAAAGCAGAAAGAGTAATTATGTTGGAAATTAAAGACATTCACACCTACTACGGAAATATCCACGCTCTCAAAGGAGTATCGCTAACAGTCTCGCAGGGAGAAGTTGTGACATTAATCGGCAGCAACGGGGCGGGGAAAACTACAACTCTCCGCACGATTCAAGGACTGCTGCGCCCGCGCCAAGGCACTGTATTATTTGAGGGAAAGCCTTTAGAAGCACTATCTACAGAGGCGATCGTCCGTTTGGGGATTTCTCAAAGTCCCGAAGGGCGGTTGATTTTTCCGCGCATGACGGTGCAAGAAAACCTGGAAATGGGTGCTTATCTCCGCAACGATACTCTCGGCATCAAGTCCGATATGGAAAAAGCATTAAATTTATTTCCTCGTTTGCGAGAAAGAATTAGTCAAAAAGGGGGAACTCTCAGCGGCGGCGAACAGCAAATGTTGGCGATCGCCCGGGCTTTGATGTCGCGCCCCCGCTTGTTATTATTGGACGAGCCGAGTATGGGATTGGCACCGATGTTAGTCAGTCAAATTTTTGCGATCGTCCGCGATATTAATGCTGAAGGAACAACTATTTTACTGGTGGAACAAAACGCCCGCATGGCTTTAAGTGTAGCCCATCGCGGCTATGTCATCCAAACTGGTCAGGTTGTAGTCGCTGGTACTGCTAGTGATTTGCAGTCAAATGAAACTGTTCGCAAAGCATATTTAGGTGAAAGTTAAATATGGGCATTGGGCATTGGGCATTGGGCATTGGGCATTGGGCATTGGGCATTGAAACTGACAACTAACAACCAAAAACCAACAAATAACAAATAATATCGTTTTCGGTTGCATCGGTATTGTTCAAACAGTCAACAGTCAACAGTCAACAGTCAACAATCCCGGAGGAGTGCAACCGGAATTGATATAACAAATTACCCTATTTGCGATCGCAACTTCCCCGTTTCCAATTCCGTCTCAAAAGCCGCCCGCACCTTTTCCCACTCCGCTTGAGCTTCCAAGAGGCGATCGCGCGCCGTACTCACATCAAAAACCTGTTCCCCTCCAGACTCAACCGCCACGCGACCCATATACTCCAACTCCTTGCAAACAGCAGAAAAAGACACGGCTCCTAAATTGGCGCTGCTAGACTTCAGGGTGTGAGAAGCCAGCTTCAAACTATCAGCATCTCCCAGAAAAATAGCCTCCTTAATAGTTTCTAAATGTTGCGGTGCGTCTACCAAATATATCTTAATCAGCTCCCCCAAAAAATCTGGGTCTTCATCATCATCTAGCTCGCGGAGATTTTGCAAAATATGAAAATCTATCGGCGAATCTGCTCCCGGTTGAACGCTCGAAGATCCCGCCCTTTCACTGTCAACTTGATCAGAAATATCTTGATTTTTTTCCTCATTAACCGCATCCAATTCATCCCGAATCAGAGGTGAACACTTGCTCAAGGCGATCGCCAACTCTTCCCGGCGCACCGGCTTAGTAATATAATCATCCATACCTGCTTCCAGACACTTTTCGCGATCGCCCTGCATCGCATTAGCAGTCATCGCAATAATTCTCGGCTTCTTGTTAGCAGGCCATTCCTGACAAATGCGGCGCGTCGCTTCCAACCCATCCATGTTCGGCATCTGCACATCCATCAGCACAACATCGTAAGATTGCCGCTTCAGCGCCTCCAAAACCTCCAACCCATTAGCCGCAATATCAGCCCGATATCCTATCCTGTCGAGTAAATGCGTAGCGACTTTTTGATTCACCACATTGTCCTCAGCCAGCAAAATCCGAATCTGACTAGAATTAGTTGCATCCTGTCCGCCAGAATTCGCCGCAACCTGCCTCAAAACAGCAGGCGTCCGCTGCACGCGGTGCTGTTCTTGAGAATTTTCAAAATACTTCAATCCCGAAGTCACAGTCACCACATTTGAAACTTCTCCCCTGCCGCTTCTGCCAGTAACATATCCAAAAACTTGCAGCAACACATTATAAAACTGTGACTGTTTTAAAGGCTTAGTTAAAAAAGCAGAAAAATGTACCTCTGTAGTTTCAAGTTTTTTCCAAACTTCGGCCTTACTTAAATAAGTAAACAGCACCAAAGGTAGGGCAATTTTGCGAGGGTTTTTAACGATGACATTCGGATTTAGGCCGTCGCCGCCGGACAAATTGCTCAGCTCAAATTTCCGAATCTCCACAGCCAACGCCACACCGTCCATATCTGGTAGATTCATCGCCAAAATAGCTAAATCGAGCGGCGAGTTTCCTTTGATGATTTCCAAAGCCTCAGCACCCGAAGTTACAGCCACGGGTATCATTCCCCAAGACTCTGCCTGACGGATCAAAACTTGCCGATTAATGGCATGATGCTCAACAATTAACAAGTGCTTACCAGCGGCAAATTCCGGTCTTTTTTCCTCAGCCCGGAGGTCATTCGCTTCAGCAGTCACCGTGAAATAAAAAATCGAACCCGAACCCGATATCGACGGCGGAGTAAATTCTGCAGGCGACCTTCCAGCGATACTTTGTCCGATCGCAGAAACTCCCGGTTGAGACTTAGAACTTCCCGGAGTAACCTGGCTGACAACCCACATTGTACCGCCCATCATATCGCTCAAACGCTGGCTGATAGCCAGTCCCAAACCCGTCCCGCCGTAATGTCGCGTTGTCGAAGCATCCACCTGCGAAAAAGCTTTAAACAGGCGATCCATCCGGTCTGGCGGAATGCCAATTCCCGTATCTTGGACAGCAAATTGAATCTCGTATTGTTTGCTACGTGCCAACTCTCCCTGGTTAATTAATAGCGGTTGTGGCGCTAGAATATTAATTTTATCTGGTGAACTATTAGCAGCTACCTGTTCAATTTGCCTAGCCGTACAGCACACTACAATTTCTCCCGATTCTGTAAACTTTACTGCATTGCCCAGCAAATTTACCAAAATTTGGCGCAGTCTCGTGACATCTCCTAAAATATTTTTTGGCACAGAATCATCAATAAAGTAAGCCAGCTCTAAACCTTTTTCTGAGGCTCTCGGAGCCAGTAATTCTAGAGATTCTTCTATACAGTTTTGCAGCTCGAAGGGGCTGCGCTCCAAATCCAATTTTCCCGATTCAATCTTGGAAAAGTCGAGAATATCATTAATAATAGTCAGCAAAGCATCGCCACTGGTACGAATTGTCTCCACAAAATCCCGCTGTTCAGGAGTTAGTTCCATATCCAGCAGCAAGCCCGTCATCCCGATTACCGCATTCATCGGAGTGCGGATTTCGTGACTCATAGTCGCTAAAAATTCGCTCTTAGCTCTATTAGCAACTTCCGCCGCTTGTCGTGCTTGATCCAAAGCTTCATTTTGCTCTGCTAACTGTCGCTGTCGCTGAACTTCCGTTTCTAAAAGTTGGGCTTGAGCTAAGGTAATGCCAACTTGAGCAGCAACATCTTCTAACAGTTCAATTTCGTCGGGATTCCACTGGCGAGTTGCATCGCACTGGTGCAAAGTAATAATTCCATTTGGTTCTCCTTGATAGGAAGTGCGAACAGCCAACATAGATTTTAATCCGATGCGACGGCACATCGGCCCCGAAGATTCCAGCAAAGGATCGGCAAACACATCGGGAGATGCCAGGGCTATATCTTCAGCGAGAAGTTTTTCTGTGTAGGGGTTATAAGTGACAGAAAGTTCTAAATCTAAAGCCGATTCGTGACCGGGCTCTAAGTATTCCGCGACGCAAGGAAGGTGGGGATAAGGTTCGGAAAGATAGGTATGAATTGTACAGCGATTGACACCAAATACGCGGCCGATTTGGGTGGCGGTAGTTTGGAAAATTTCTTGAGTATCTAAGGTCGATCGCACTTTTTGAGTAATTTGTTTGAGTAGTAAAACGCGCTGGTACTGACGTTGCAAAGTTCGCTCTCGCTCTTCGCGGGCAATTTCTGCGCCGATGTAATTGCCCATCAACTTTAAAATTTCAAAATTCAGCGGTTTAAAAGGAGATTTAGTGGTGCGGGAAGTAAAGCTCAAAGTGCCAAAAATTCGCCCTTGCACCATTACCCTCGTCCCCACAAAAGCCTCCAACTTGCGGACGCTGTAAGCGGGGTGGTTGCGCCACTGAGTAGTGCCGGCTGATTCGACAGAAATAGGTTCGCTCGATCGCAAAACCTCTCGCTCAAAGGTTCTGCTCAAAGCAAAACCGTCTCCTTTAGCAAATCCAAAGGGAAAATCTTCCGGTACATAAGCCGCAATCACTTCGTAGCGATCGCCCAAAACCCTGCCCAACAGCCCGATATCCATCCCAAACTGACTACAGCCCATTGCCAGCAACCGGATCGTTCGATCGTCAAAAGAGCCTTCCGAGCTCACCATTACCTCATAGAGCGATCGAATTGCCCGCTCGCTTTCCCGCAGTTCCTCAACTCCTTCGAGGCGGTTGCAGACATCGTGCAAAGTCCCGAAAATTCCCGCTATTTCGCCTTGCGAATTCCGGCGAACTTGGGCAAATAGTTCTACGGAAACAAAGCCGGAATTACTGTGAATTCCCAAGGAATTTTTGCCCGAAACCGACTTGGACTTAAATCGCAGTTCTCGCCGTTCAAATTCCGACTTCCCCGACAGCAAAGACTCCAATAAATTTGCACATTGCTCGCGCTCATCTGGATGCACCCACTCTAAAAAATTAGTTTGCAAACTTTCGGAAACCGCATAATTCGTAATTTCCGTCCAAGCGCGGTTGAGAAATTTCCAAACCCCCGCCGCATCTATGTGGAAAATTACTGTTGCTTTCAAAGAGTCAAATAGATGGAATTGTTCTCGATCATGCTCGCGGTTTTTGACTTCAAACTCCTTGTTTAGAGTAATATCTGTATGAGTTCCTACTACCCGCAGCGGTTTGCCAGTAACGCTGCGTAAAACTTGACCCCGGTTCAGCACCCAGACAGTGCTGCCGTCTTTACAGTACATCCGATATTCTGCTGCAAAATCCGGTGTCTTTTGGGCGAAGTGTTCTTCTAAAGCTGCCTTTACCGAGTCAATATCATCTCGGTGGATGCGACTCCACCATTCCGATCGGCGATTCGAGATTTCCCCTTCTTGGTAGCCCAGCATTTCTTGCCACCGCGCCGAATAAAAAAACTCATCTGTTTCGAGATTCCAGTCCCAAATCCCCTGATTGTTGACTGCATGGGGGAGATTTGGCCGCTCTACGAAAGTGTGGTGAGAAATTTCAGCTATCTCGTGGCTATTTGCTGCTGTCCGCTGTATTTCTGCTGAGAGTTTTTTGTATTGAGCGTTGCTAGATTCTAGCTGGCGCTGCAAAGCAATTAAGCCAGAATGCAGAGATTTTGAATCCAGCGCTTGTAAAAGGATAGTTTTAGGATTAATAATCCCGATCGGGTGATTTGTTTCGTTGATGACTAATAAAGGCAACTGGCAGTAGTGTTTTTGCAGCAGCGCGACGGCTGCTTCGAGGGTAGAGTGCGATCGCACCAGCGGCGGCGAACTGCTGCAAATTGCTCCCGCTTTAATTTTGTTAGAGTCTCTTCCCAGCGCCTGCAACTGCACAATATCCCGCGAACTTACCACCCCAACCAGTTTGTGAATGTTGGGATTTGTAAATTTGGAATTGTGAGCCGCACCAGTCGAGTGTTGATCGGGGGTTTCAGTGATTAATACATAACTAACATGGTGTCTAAACATCAGTTGCGCCAAGTAGCGAACTGAAGAATTAGAAGGAGCGTGAATTATTCTTGAAGCTGCTATTTGAGGGATTTGATAAAGTTTAATTAAACTTGCGGGCAGCTCTAATTTCTGATGCACAATTGGCAGCGGCGGAGGGAAGGCGAAAGCCGCAGGTGGGGAAGTGCTGCTAGTTGCTTTTGGTGTCGATTCCCCAATTCCCTGCAACATTTGCACCAAGCTTTGAGAGCTAATTAAACCAACAAGTTCTTCAGCCTCGCTAACGACCGGCAAATGGCTGATCTGATTTTTCTCCAGCAGATTTGCTAAGGCAAAAAAGTCGGGAATTTCCGATTCTCTGGCTACAGTTACGGTTCTGATCATGATTTGCTCGATCGCAAATCCCCTCAAAGCAGCGCCGATGGAATTTAGCTGTACGATATCTCGAGTGGTAAAAATCCCCAGCACTGTCTGGCTGTTCGGATAGGGAGCTTTTGAGCTGTTGAGACGCAGCCCATTGCCTCCTGCGTGTATCGCAGGCCGTTTGCCGTTGTAGAAACCCGACTGTTCCCGCGATTGTGGGGAAGTCCCGTTGGTGGGATTTCCGAGTTGAGAATGCCCGCGCGGTTCTACCACGAGGACGTAACTGGCTCCTGTGCTACTCATCAGCTCGATCGCCTTTTCTACGGGCGTCTCAGGGGTGACGGTGAGGGGATTGCGGTTGATGACCTGACTGAGGGAGGGAATAAACATCAGGGGGCATAAAAGTGATATTTGTTGGAAAAAGCCGATCGCGAGCAGCAGGTTGATTGAGAGGCTTTACCCGCGAGATTTCCAAGCGCGCTCAAAGTTTCTGTACGATTCAACTCACCCATACTTCCAGCATCTTGGCATTTAAAATTAATTCCGTGCCATATCCTGATAATTAACGGCTTCTGACTTTCAGAACCAATACTATCTGACAGAGGGCGGACATGAAGGCTGGCGGGCAATTCCTCGCTTAGCATAACTGCTGCAGGTTTACGAGCAAGAATTTCTGCGATTGTCTGGACTGCACCCTACTTTCTGCCCCTCAACGGAACTCTCGCTCGCATTCTGTTTGAGGCAAGATACCTGCACCCTACCAATTTACCAGCGACAGGAGGGGAATCACAACAGGACGACTTAGGTATGGCAACTGTACAATTAGGGGTTCGAGGGTTCGAGGGTTCGAGGGTTCGAGGGCCAAACAGGCAGAAAATAAATAATTCTGAGCATAACTAATTCTATCTTATCCCAATTATGGCCCAGAGGATTTGAGCTTCACTTCTGGCGATCGAACTTGATGAGAATAGCGCTGTTCCCCGCCAGTGCAAAACTCGCATTGCCGCCCTTCAGCCTTAAGCTACCAACAACCTCATCCATTGTTTGAGAACTGAACTCCCGCACCGTGCCATTACCAGTTTTTATCAGCTCCGAAATATCAGCATTAACAGTGTAAGATGTTGCTCGGTCATTGACAACCAGCAAGTAAACATTCTTGCTAGCATCAAGAGTTGCAACTGCCATTAAATCGGAACTGTTAGTGATAGGAAAAAAGGTAGCTTTCCCGCCCTGCAAAGCCCTAATTCCCATTCGCAAAGCATAGTAGCCCGCGCGCCGTTTTCCCCCGTCACCTAGCAAACCTTCCGCCCCTGCGGGCTTGCCCCAGTCGTACAAACAGAATATGTGACTTCCGTAAATATAATTATCCCCAGGTTGAGAACCTCGAATCAAATTCTTAATCAAATTTAAAGCTAAAGATAAATCGCCGTAGCTAATTTCGTAAGTTCCCCATTCTCCTACCCAAAGCTGCGAGTTAGCGCGGACAGTACCGTTCATCCAGCCGCGCACTTTGCGGGTGTAGTTAGAAATATCTGCATCGTAGTTGTGGACATTGACTGTATCGAAATAATTCGGTATTTCCTGCAAAGCACTAGCCGGCCAATTGCTGCCCCCTACGGTTTTCGGGCCATGGATGTGGTAAGTGCGATCCGGCAAATAAGTTTGGTAAACAAAGTCGATCGCATCTTTTGCCACCTTAACCAATTCAAAATAGTCAGCCCTAGTCCCGCCCCAACCCTGATCGCGATTGTCCGGTTCGTTGTGAATTTCCCAATCATCAACGCGGTAATCATTGCGAACATTCAGCCAATAAACCGTAGCAAAAACGTGTTCCCACCACTCGTTCCAATCTTCTCCTGTGCGCGGCGGATTCAGTTGCAGCGCCCAACTCGGATTCCAGTTATTATCCACATTCCGAATACTCACAACCGGGCGAATATTTGCTTGTTTGAGAGTATTAAAAATAGTCCTGGCATTGCCTTGCCAAACCGTACCGGGTTGTCCCGACCACCAATAATCGCTACCCTGGGGCGGATTACTCATAATCTGATCCCAATGCGCCCAATTAATTATATTTGGATTTGTCTTAATTTCGTCAATAGATGGCCAACCGTATTTACCGTCGTCGTCTTCGGGTTCCCACCGGGACATCCCGCCGTAAATGCGGTAGGTATTAATTCCCAAATCTTGCAAATCTTTGATGTCGAAATTGATATTGCCCTCGACTGCACCGATGTAGCGAGTGCTGACACCCGCAGCAGTACCGGAAATTTTAATTGTTTCAATGTTTTGAGCAAAAGTTGTCGTTCCGCTGAACAACTCTAGGCTGAGGGCAATTAAAAGGCCGAGAAACAAATTCAGAATTCTAGTTTTTGATAACACTTGACTATTAACTACTAATTTAGGTTATTTTATTTCAGAGGTAAAGGAACCCATCGCTAATCTAAATCGACTTGCGATCGAGTTTGTTAGCTGTTGTAATAAACAAGCATTAACTATACAAAGTTGGAGAATTAATATATAAAGTAAAATAGCACGGCTAGCAGTCAAAAGTGAAGGTTCACCTCGCACTACCACAGTAAAAAATTTGGGTATAACAATTAACCCTATAAACTGCGTTAAATATAGTTCATAGGAAATTTTAGAAATCCATGTTAAAAATCTCGTTGTTAAGTCTGAAAGTTTTATTAAACTCCTACAAAGATTAAAGACAATTACAAATATGCCCAATCCCAGGAAAGCATCATAAAAACACAGTCCAAAAGGGAAATATATACCTAGAAATTTTGGATTTGAAAATTCAAAGGAACCCATAATACCCAACATTTCAAAAATTATTGCTATGGCTATTGTGACGGGCTTAGTTAGGTAATTAATTAATAGAGTAGGATTACTTGCATAAACCTTGGCCATTGCCATTCCTAAACAAAACTCAAATAACCTTGAAATTGCTAAATAGCCTGGATAACTGAGATCGCCCAATATTGGCGAAAATACCTTAAAGTTAAAGCCTAATATTAAAACTAAAAATGTATAGATAACTTTAATAACAAAACAAGTGAAGAGAAACTGTCTAATAGTATTTTTTTTTAAATATTTAAAGAGCAAATAAAAGCACAAATAAAATTGAATTAGTGGAAACATAAACCAAGAAAATGGTATGGCTTTATCGAGAATTATCCAACTTCTCCAAAATGACCACCAATCAAAATAGCCATAAAATAAATCCGCTCTTAACCTAGGAATTATCACAGAGACAGCTAAAAGTATCCAGTAGGTAGGGTAGAGCCGGAAAAATTTTTTTCTCATAAAAATGCTCCAGCTTTCATCAGGTTTTAAAATTCTTGAATAAGCCAGTCCAAAACCACTGAGAATGAAAAAAATATGAACTCCCTGATATCCCAGCAAGAAAAATATATTCAGCACATCAAAAACTGTATTGCCTGCACTATTAAATGGCAGGGGAAAAAACTTGGCAATTGTCGAGGCTGGACCTACTACTTTTGCATACTCCAAAAAGTTGCTGTATCCAAAAAATGGAGGTAAGAAATTGAAGTACCAAAAATGAACCGCCACTACCCAGCAGGCAGCAAAACCTCTCATCATATCTAATTCTTGAAATCGATTATACTTCATCAATAAAAATCTCCGTTTAATTCAAACTTATAGCAACAGTGAGGACAGTTAGGATGGTAAGCCTAGGATGTACTCGATCGCTCTTAGGATGCTGCAGCAAAAATTCTACTCTATGTTATAAGTGCCAGCCCTGTCAAGGTGGTAAAGAAGACTCTCAAACCCTTGAAATATCGAAAGCTGCGATCGTTAAATCTGATTCTTTTAACAGGTGATTAAGCATACACTAGGTTTATTGCCGATCGCCAGCCGGTAGGATGAGGGAAAGCCGATCGATCGCACCAATTACGCTATGAGGGCAGTTTGCACTCACGAGCTAGAAGATTTCCAGCGTTTGAGGGAATTATAGACCCGGCTTAGCAGTCACCCCAGACCGGGCGGGGCGGGTTATCAGCGTCAAGCCGATCGCATTTGCCACATAACTGCAGCGTGAACCATCCCTAAATTGCGCGCTGCGGTTATGCGGCGATGTTTTTTGAGGACGGATTATATCTAGTGTCAGAGAATTCCAGGGGACGATCGCCTTTTGTTCGCTGGTAACAATAAAACATGGACGCCCAAGTTGCAGATAAAGCTAGTTTGGGCTTTATCTGGGCTGAAAGTTTGTTTAAATTACTTTAAAAACAAATATTTTTTTATTAATTAATTAGACACTCCCCATTTAATAAAAACAATAAACCCTCAGCAATTGCCGAGGGTTTATTTCCAGAATCATACAAATTTTTTAACAAAAAATATCGTAGATTATATTTGAGACTAACCCAAATTATCTTTACGGAAATTCTCTACTTGTTTAGGATCACAAAACAGGCGCCTCACAAACGCAATAATTAGACCGAAATTCCCCCACTGGCGCAGCGTTGTGGTGAACGGACGAGCAGAACGGCTCACGGAACAGCCAGACATCGATCGCGCGATGCAATTGGTCAAAGAACACAACCCCACACTTTCACCCGCCATCAATCGCACCTGGATTGACTCGCTGGGACTTGCGGAGGTAATTGCAATCTACCGCATTCACCTCAGCTAAATGAGCGGGCGCACGACGGAGGGAATCAGCAGTCGGTGAATATCTCTGCTCGCATGGGAATAATAATTTTCTCAGTGGATCGCGATCGTCCTACTCGCAGACTCAGTAGCATTCCGATCAAACTGAATATAATATTAAATGAACTTACTTGCCAAAAAATCTCTCATGTACCGATTCACTAACTGCGGCTGTTCCTGCTGCACCCAGTGGCTGCAATTAGGAATGTAATGAATCTGAAAATCGCGGACGTAATCTGCTGTTCCATAAGTTAACTCTTTGCCGAGGGCGGCATCATTTTCTCCCCAAATCATCAGCGTCGGAACTTGCAGCACGCTCCAATTCTGGCGATCGAGAAATCCGCGAGCAATATTGCGGTAATAATTGATAGTAGCAGTCAGAGCACCCCGTTTGGCAGCAGCATCTTTGTAAGCTTCGATATCTGAGGGGGTAAAGGTGCTTTTGTTAATTGCCATACCTTCCAAAGCAGCCGAAATTGCCTGATAGTCGCCCAACTGAATTAACAACTCCGGCAAAACTGGCAACTGAAACAAAAAGATGTACCAACTTTTCAACAATTGTTGGGGAGTGCGTAACCCTTCAGCAAACTTGGCAGGATGTGGTAGATTCATCACAATTAATTTATCCACCATTTGGGGATAAGCATAAGCAAAATTCCAGGCGATCGCGCCTCCCCAGTCGTGACCAACTAAGACGCAACTTTCGTATCCCAAACCCTGAATAATGCCCTTGACATCTTGCACAAACTCTGCCATCACGTAAGCAGATTGATCGTGAGGTTTGTCGCTGTCGTTGTAACCCCTGAGATCTACAGCGACTACTTTATAATCTGATGCAAATTCCGGGATTTGATGCCGCCAAGAATACCAAAATTCAGGAAATCCGTGCAGCATCAGCATCAGCGGCCCCGAACCTTGAGTGACATAGTGCAGTTTAATGCCGTTAGTAGGGATAAATTCGTGTTTCCAAGCAGCTTCTAGCACAGACATATTTGATGCTTCCTCTAGCTTTCGAGATATCCTAGCAGTTCCTCTGTTTAAGAGGAACCAACTTTAGGCATATGTAGCAATTCTCCCAGCACTTGTAAACTGTTCCTTTTCTCTTCCTTTGTGGAACAGGCGTCCCGCCAGTGCTTCTTCGCGCAAAAAAGCCGTAGCTTGGGGGGTCCGACGCGATCGCCCGTTTCCCAAAAAAATTGCTATCTCTGTCAAAATAATACTATAATGTCGCTGGCATCCAGACAACTGTTAAGCCAAAAATTACTCATTTTCGAGCGCGCGAAAATGCCGAAGCGCAACAATTTGAGGTGTGGTAATTGTGCAAGTTCAAGAATTAAGAACTGGCGAGTGTACTAGGAATTAAAGGAGTTAATACTATGTCGGGCGATCGCCTGCAAAACATTGTTAACCGCTTGACAGATCGTCTAAAGCGCGATGTATTAGTTGAACAATCCCTCTACGACATTCGAGAAATTTTGCAGAGCGATCGCGCCTTACTGTACTATTTTTACAGACAGTGGCAAGGTCGAGTGACTTACGAGATGTTGAGCGCGATCGAACTCTCAATCTTGGGTTCAACGGGGCCAGATGAGTGTTTTAACGACGAATACGCTGCTTTGTACGAAGCCGGCAGAGTTAAAGCAATTGCAGATATTGAAGTAGAACCAATTAACCCATGCCACCGAGATTTTCTGCGTAGCCTGAAAGTTCGCGCCAATTTAGTTGTGCCAATTTTAACGAACAAAGGACTGTGGGGGCTGTTAATTGCTCATCAGTGCAGCGGGCCCCGCACTTGGTTGCGATCGGATATTGAATTCATGCAGACACAAGCACAAAATATGGCAATGTCTCCCACAATTCAAGATAGTTAATATCGCGTCTACTATTAGTACATAATATACCAGGATTTCACCCTCGAATAATGTAACAGATCGCCCCCTTGGAGTAGTATGAATCTCAGTGTTCAACCGTTTTCGAGTTTGGGTGCATTCACTCGGCGATCGAAAATGACCAACCAACCGGAATCTTGTCCCAACCTAGCCAAATATCTATCTAACTGTTCCCAACCTTTGTCTCTAGCAAGAGTTGGCGGCAAGGAGTTTTCGGATGCTGGGGGAGCGAAACCCAAGAATGATATCTTGAGGAGACACGCCACGTTGAATCAGTTCTCGATCGATGTAGATTTCGGTACTGTTGTGTTGAATCCAGATTTTATTTTCGATGATATCGAGCTGCATGGCACACCCATAGATGCGATATTCGTCGCGCCATTCGTTGTGCATAACGAGATATCGATCGCGGGCGAAATCGAATATTAACTGAGCATTTGCGTCATTTGTAGAAAAGTCTTCGAGAAAGTTACACACAATTTTGCGGTATTCGTTTAGTCTATCCATTGGTCGATCGCCTCACGAGTTGGATTGTAAATAATTAGTCGAATTTCATAACGTTCGATGACTGTTTTTGCGGGTTCAAATCTGAGAAACATTTGGTAGGTATCGGTGGGAACTGCCAGATACAGCATACGTTCTGGTTCGCTAGAGACTTCGATGGCAATGCGATAGTTGAGGAATTGACCGAGGGCGGTGTGGAATTCAGAAATGGTGGAGCCACCTGCGAAACTTTTGACTTCTACAGCTATTTTACGTCCTTCTTTTTCAGCGGCGATCGCTTCTTCGGCTGCAAGATCGATGTAGACATCAGCAACACCATAGCGTAACTGGTAGGGATCGTGGGTAATTTTCCAGCCATCTTTTTGTAGGGCGATTTTGACCGTGTTGTGGAAGAGATCCTTTGCCATTTGTAGCTTTTACCCAAGGATTTACATCGGACAATATTAGTACATATTATACCCGAATGTTACGCACCAATAAGTGTAACCGATCGCCCATTAGAGTAGTACGAATTTCAGTTGTAAGGTGCGTCAAATATTTAAACTCTCAATAATCGTTATAAAAGCTCACCTGACGCACCCTACAATTTGATTTTAGTATGCCAATTGCGTAATTACTGTTACTATTAACTAACAGCTACAGCCTCCCCCAAAGGATGCTGCTGCAAAACCGCTTGCAAATACTTCCCAGTATAAGACCTCTGATTTGCCGCCACATCCTCCGGCGTTCCCGCCACAATAATTTCGCCGCCCTTATCTCCCCCTTCAGGCCCCAAATCGATCGCCCAATCGCAGCACCGAATCACATCTAAATTGTGTTCGATTACCAAAATTGAATTACCCTTATCCACCAACCTTTGCAGCACATTTAACAAATGGTGAACATCATAAAACGACAAACCAGTCGTCGGTTCATCGATTAAATAAAGCGTCTTCCCAGTAGCGCGGCGCGACAGTTCCGTTGCCAATTTTACCCGCTGCGCTTCCCCTCCAGAAAGCGTCGGCGCCGGCTGTCCCAACTGAATGTAACCCAAACCCACATCAACCAAAGTTTGCAGTCTGACGCCCGCCCTGGGAATATTTTTAAACATTTCCAAAGATTCCTCGACAGTCATGTTCAAAACATCAGAAATCGACTTGCCTTTGTACTTAACTTGCAGTGTTTCTCGGTTGTACCGTGCACCCTTGCAAACCTCACACTGCACGTAAACATCCGGCAGAAAATTCATCGAAATCACGTTCACGCCCTGGCCGCCACAAGCTTCGCACCTTCCCCCTTTCACGTTAAAAGAAAACTGGCCCGCTTTGTAACCTCTTGCCTTCGCTTCAATGCTTTCGGCAAACAAATCCCGAATCACATCAAAGACTCCCGTGTAAGTAGCGGGATTAGAGCGCGGAGTACGACCGATGGGAGATTGATCGATGACAATTACCTTATCAACCACATCATCGAGAGAGCGTTCCCCTTTAGTTTTTAGGGCGTCCATATCGGGTGGTAAAGGCACTTTTTTGGTGATATAGTGTTGCAGCGACGGGTACAACAATTCATTGATTAAAGTTGATTTTCCCGAACCGGAAACGCCTGTCACGCAGACGAGTTTTCCGAGGGGAATTTCTACATCGATATTTTTTAAATTGTTGCGCGTCGCATTTATGATTGAGAGAGCTTTGCCGTTGCCTTTTCTCCTTTCATTAGGGGTTTCAATTACTCGCTTTCCCGACAAATAAGCCCCGGTCAAAGATTCTTCGGCCGCCAGCAAATTTTCTAAACTTCCTTGCGAGATAATTTTGCCGCCGTGTACCCCAGCGCCGGGCCCGATATCGACAATATGGTCGGCCGCTCGCATGGTTTCTTCATCGTGTTCTACGACAATCAAAGTATTGCCTAAATCGCGCAATTTTGTTAAGGTTTGCAGCAGGCGAAAGTTGTCTCTTTGGTGGAGTCCGATGCTGGGTTCGTCCAAAACGTAGAGCACTCCTGTCAAACCAGAACCGATTTGAGTCGCCAGCCGAATTCGCTGGGCTTCTCCGCCAGAAAGCGTCATTGCGGCGCGGTCTAAAGTCAGGTAATCTAACCCGACATCGAGCAAAAATTGCAGCCTTGCTTTGATTTCTCTCAGGGCTAAATCGGATATTTGGAATTGCCGATCGCTCAATCCCAAATTATTTACTCGTTCGCGACATTCGCGAATCGAAATACTGGTTAAATCTACAATTCCGTACTGTCCCAACCGCACCGAAAGCGCCTCGGGTTTCAAGCGTTTGCCCTGACAAACCTCGCAAGAGCGATCGACCCGATATTGTTCCAGCTTCTGCTTAATCAAATCAGAACCAGTATCGTCGTACTGGCGCTGCAACATGGAAATTACGCCATTAAAATCTCTCCTAAAATCAGTGTTGCCGTCGCGCTTTTTACTTTCTCCGCTGCGCTTTTGTTCATTGCCGTACAAAATTACCCGCTGGTGTTCGGGCTTTAATCGATACCAAGGAGTGTCGATATCAAACCCGCAAGTATCAGCAATACTGCAAAGCAAAGAGAGATAATAGGAATTGTCTTTGTCTGACCAAGGCGCGATCGCACAATAAAGAGGTGCTTTCTCATCGGGAACTACCAACTCCGGCGCAAAAGTCCGCAAACTCCCCAAACCGTGGCAGTTCGGACACGCGCCGTAGGGCGAATTAAAAGAAAATAACCTGGGTGAAAGTTCTTCCATTACTGCGCCGTGTTCGGGACAAGCAAAGTTTTCGGAAAATACGATCGGCCCCTGTGGTTCGGAATTTTCATCACTCGGTAACTCTTCAACTATCGCAATTCCCTCAGAATGGCGCAAACAAGTTGCCAGAGAATCAACTAAACGTTCTTCTAAACCGGGTTTTTTAATTAACCGATCGACAACTATCTCGATATTGTGCGTATGATTTTTATCTAATTCGATATTTTCCGAAAGTTCTAAAATTTCTCCGTTAACTTTGACGCGGATAAATCCTTCCGCAGCTAAACTCGACAATAATTTGCGGTGAGTGCCTTTTTTTCCGCGCACAACTGGTGCCAGAAGGTGAAAGCGAGTGCCGTCGGGAAGTGCCATGACTCGATCGCACATTTCATCAATTGTCTGCGGCGCAATGCAGCGATCGCAAATCGGACAGTGCGGTTCTCCGGCTCTGCCGTAGAGCAATCTGAGATAATCGTAAATTTCTGTAACAGTGCCAACAGTCGATCGCGGGTTGTGAGAAGTTGACTTTTGGTCGATCGAAATAGCCGGACTCAACCCCTCGATCGCGTCCACATCCGGTTTGTCCAACTGTCCCAAAAACTGGCGCGCGTAGGCGCTGAGAGACTCGACGTAGCGGCGCTGTCCCTCGGCAAAAATTGTATCGAAAGCGAGGGAAGACTTGCCAGAACCGGAGACGCCAGTAAAAACGATCAGTCGATCGCGCGGCAGTTCCAGATCGATATTTTTCAGGTTGTGCTGTCTCGCACCGCGAACCCGAATCGTATTTTGGTTGTTTGAGTGAGAATTCGTCACATTATGCCCGTTGCGGGATGCACTTGGCTGGCTGTTTGAGGTTTCGGCGCGTTGGGACATGAGAGTAGTGCAAAACAGTGCTTAACCATCTTAGCGCTGCAGATCGAATAGCTGGCATCCAAACTCAAGAATATCAAAGAATTGTCAAATAAGTTTCCGTCGGCCCGTCGGGCAAAACCTTCAATCTTTGATTTTTCAAATCGACTTCAATTCCCAGCGCTTCCATCGGAATCACCCCTAAAAGTGGAGTTTTCCCCTCCGGCAATTCCAAACACTCAAAAGTCCCTTCGCGCCCGCACAGAGAAATCGAAGCATCCCGAAAAATCCTCGCCTCACTAATACCCGTGGCTGTTTCCACAACCACTTGCTTGAGGATTTTCAAACCCAGTCGGGCAATGACATCTTTAGGCAAACACAAAGTTGTCGCGCCCGTATCCACCAAAACATTTTCTAGAGTAACAGACCTGACTTGCTCGATGGGAATCAGATTATCTTCTGCTTTCCCTTCATCCAGCCGATTCGTAATTACTAGGGTTGTGATAACTTTTCCCATTAGGGTTTCCGTAGTTGTTTCCATTACGTTCAAATTATCATAAATTGCTGCTTTAATTATAGCGCACATATTTCCACAAATTGTAAGGCGATGCACTCCCCATTCTGCACCGCCCACTGACGAATAGATCGGGCTAAGTCATCAATTTATTGCACACCAATAAATTTGTGAGTTTGCAAAGATAGCCTGTAACTAGGATTTTGTTTCAGCAATTCCAAGATAATTGGAATCGATAAATTTTTGGAGTTCCATTCTGGTTGCAAGAAAATCGGAATATTCACATTACTTGCCAAATGCTTGTGATAAAATGCAACTTCTTCGCCAGTGCTAACCACCAACTTAATTTCATTAGCTCTAGTCCAAAAAAGCTCTTGCACCGGATATTTAGGATTGACGTGTTCCTTCGGAGAAAGAGTAATCCAAGCCTGCGGGGAAACATCCTGCCAGCAAGCACCCGAAGTTTCAATACTCACCTGTTTGTCAGCTTCTAACAAAGCTTCAACTAACTCAGGCAAATCCCGGTGTATAAAAGGTTCGCCGCCAGTAATGACCACCCTCGGAGACTGCAATTGAGCGAGCAATTGGGCGATCGACTGCGGCACAGACGGCAAACCTTTGCCCCCATTTTCGTACCCTGTGTCACACCAAGGACACCGCACAGGGCAACCGGCCAATCTGATAAAATCAACTAAAGTCCCCGTCCAGTAACCTTCGCCTTGAACAGTACACTGAAAAGTTTCGTGAATTGGTAATTTTAGTTGTAAATTAGACACCCGAAGTTACGCCTCAAATCAATTAATTACGTTGTTTATATATAATATTCTTAAATTGTTATTTCTTCGCGGTTTGCAACAATTAAAAACAGTACTGAACCTATAAACGGGGTGTATGAAAAAAAATTATCCCTTTTATCCCAGAAGCTTGACCCAGCCCAAAAACGGATACCGTGCCACGTACTCCTGTCGTGGAAAGATAAAAATTTTAGACCAAAGTTCAAGATCCCAGATTTATCTGTGGGGTAAATCTAAAATCTAAAATCTAAAATCTAAAATCGACTGACTCAGCAATCCGGTTTCTTCATAGCTTTGGTATGAGTCCCTTAGAAATCCACCACAAACCGCAAATAACTCTTTAATTATGCTGTTCAGGTTCCATCAGAGTAGCCCAACGGCGTTTCAATGCCAAAGTCAGTCCGTCAGCAATGGGGACAACACTGAGAGTAACTCTGGGATCGTTACGCAATTTGTCGTTAAAAGTACGAATAGCGAGGGTGCTTTCGTCTTGTACTTGAGGATCAGCCACTCGTCCAGACCACAGAACATTGTCAATTACAATTAAACCGCCATTGCGTACAAGTTGTAGCGATCGCTCAAAATAAGCCTCATAATTTTCTTTATCGGCGTCGATGAAGGCAAAATCAAAGGTTCCAGCTTGTCCCTCGGCTATTAGTTTGTCGAGAGTATTTATTGCTGGGCCCAAATGCAAAGAAATCTTATTAGCCACGCCCGCAGCTTCCCAATAGCGTCGTGCGATCGCAGTATATTCCTCGCTGACATCGCAGGCAATAATTTGACCGTTAGGAGGCAGTGCTAAAGCTACGCACAGCGCGCTATAACCAGTAAAAACGCCAATTTCTAAGGTTTTGGTCGCTCCCATAAGCTGCACCATGAGCTCCATAAACTGACCTTGTTCGGGAGCAATCTGCATCATCCCCATAGGATGCTTAGCAGTTTCTTCTCGTAGTGAAGCGAGAATATCTGGCTCCCGCAGAGAAATAGATAACAGATAATCGTAAAGTTGATGTTCTAGGCCAAGAGTTGAGTTCGCCATCGGTTTGTCCTTGCTGCTCACTTTTGATTTTAGATTGTAGACGCCCTGTTAATGGAAATCCGAGAATGTAGAGTTAATTTAGGCATCTATCTTGCTGTGGCTGAGGGCAGGTTGCAGTAGCAGTCTCTCGGTTACACAGAGGCAACTTGCAAAACGCGCGCTCTACTTCCAAATCAGTTTATCTCAGCCACAGGTGATTTAGCAGCTCTGGAAAATAAAAATAGATAGAGGGGAGCGTTTTGAGATTCCTGCTTTTCTAGGACTAGCACCGCGTAACGCCGTTAGTGATACCAGTTCAAAAAATGAATGCAACTGTATAGAATCTGCAAACCCATACATAATCAGCCATTCCCCATCTCAAATCTCAAATCTCAAATGGTATGAGTAGGGGAGAATGTGACCCAAAGCATCCAGGATACAAGCCCCCGGATTCATCCGTGGGGTCAATGCTTCAATTCTTTAATCTAAAATCTAAAATCTAAAATCTAAAATCGATTGACTTCATCCTGATTACTAACTAGATGAACTGCGAAAAACATAAGTATGTCATTGCCAGTGAAATGAAGCAATCGCCGAGGTTGTAATTAGTTTACATTTTGTTACATTGTCAAGTTTGTTTGTGTCGCTCTAATTAATCGCCAATGACTCATTATTGAGGACTTACGCACTCCCAAACAAACAAACCGTTTCCTTTAACTATTATTGATGGGTTCAAGCCCGTGTATTTTCATGGAACAAACCAGGCGTCTGGAAACCCTTGTCTCCCGGAGTATTACTAATCACTAATAAACTGGGTTCAATAGGACGATTTCTTAACTGTCACACCTTATGAATCCATACCTAAACAACTTACCCCAATTCTCAACTAACTTGCACGATTGAGGTAGAGCAAGCATTTGTGGGAAAAAACAGGTTGATCGCAACCCTTGGCCTGCACTTTTACTCATAACTAATTAACCGGGATTAATAGGACGCTCACTTAACTGTCACAGTTTATTACTCCAGACCTAAAACACCTACCCACAATCAAAACAACATTCCACCAAGGCATCGCTATGTATTACAGTTTTGCAGGTTTTGGTGCCGCCACAGGCATATTTTTGCTGCTAGTTTTTGCCATTCTGCAATGGCTGCACGTCTCCGCCGGCAGTTTTATTGATTGGATAATTGCCATTGCTATTTTTGAATGGCTGTTGCTGATAGTTACAGTTCCCTGGAATATCCATTTTGAAGCTAAAGAAGTTTTAGCCCAAGCCGCAGAATCGACTAAAAAAAACATTGCTGTCGATCAGGAACAAGTCAAATACGTTACTGTATTAGTTAGCCGATCGCTCTTTGTGGCGATCGCACTTCACCTGTTTAGCGCGATCGTACTTTACGCCCTAGCCGCCGCCGGAATTAGTGCTATTGGCTATCTCAGTTCCGCTGCTGCACTGCTGTTAACTGTACTGCGTCCAGCTATCCGAGGTTATCAGTATTTAGCCCAAAGGCTGACAAGTATCCGCCGCCAATTTTTGCACCCCCGCGAAGATATTGTCGAACTCCGCAGCCGCTTTGCAAACTTAGAATCTACAGTTAGAGATTTGAACAATCAATTAAGTTCAGACAATCCGAATTCATGGGTGGCTGTACAAAATCGGGAACGGGAAGCTATCAGAAGAGAACTAACTACTTTATCCGCATCTCTACAATCTTTGCAAGCGACAAATCAAGCAGAGCACACTCACCTGAGAAGAGATGCAGAAAGTGCGATCGCCCAACTCACCGATGACGGACAATTTCTCAACCATGTCCGCGAAATCATCCGCTTCTTTAAAGAATCGTAAAGTCCTATTATCTCCGGTCAAACAACCAGATTCACATTGGTTTGTAGTGAGGACTTTAGTCTAATGGCACTAAAAAAGTGAGCCCCAAAAAATCTGTAAGGCAAGATATACATAGATAATTGCCTGACCAACCAAAATATCTCTCTCCATTATGCCAAATCCTGCGTGCATTCTCAAACAACAATTTTTGCAGAGCGTTGCCTCGCCTTGGGAGAATCTTTGCCCTTGGACTTTAGTCCGCAGGATCGAAGGGCTAAAGTCTTCACTACAAACTCATCTAAATCGATATCATTCAATCGGACATCAACTACGGTAGCTGACCTAATTTTTGAGTAAGAATCGCTACAGCCACTTCGTAATCCTTTCCGAGGAGGTAAGCGAAATGATAATAGCTGGCCAGATAGAAATCGCAACCAAACTTCTGATAGCGATCGCAGATCGCCAGAAATCCATAACGGGCATCGCTGGGCTTTGTGAACCAATCACGATGGTAAGAGTCCTGAAGAAACAGGGTAAGTGTCTGTTGGTCAGCACTCGAAATCAATCGAATGGGATCGATGCTGGCATGGTGCGATCGTGGCACTGGCAGCAGCAGGTTATACTCTTCAACTGTGAGAAAATCTGCGAGACTATCTTCGGCGATCTCAAAGTAGGATTCCTCCGGTAACTTGAGAAAATGGTGCCACGCCATCCAAAATTCGTGTTTGCTGTCAAATCCTGGATCGATATCTAATCGCCACTGTTGATCCTGACATAAATCATCGAGAACATCTTGGGGCAAATCCATGAGTTTCATAAATCGTTTCCCTGCAATCCTTTTAACCGCCTAGTGCGACTATTCTAATAGATATCTACAGAAGAAAGAGATATTTCAAAAGAGCGATCGCCCGCAAATAAAAGGTGCGCGCTCACGCTCCACTTATTCCTAATTCTCTAGCTCCTTTAATCGTTCAAACACCAACACTGAATCGATCGCCCCAATTGCCTCTGACATTCGCAACTCGTGCGTTCCTCCCAAAGTAATATACCGCTTTCCTTTCTGCTGAAGAATCTCAACAAACCACTGGTGCATAGTCATTCGTAAATGTTCGCTTTCTCGCGTTCCATCCTGAACAAACCCGAAATCCGGCTGAGTCAAAATATACAAATCATAGCGGCGGCTGTCTGCAATTTTCTCGACCATCGGGTGTTCGGAACCAACGTAACGTTTGTGCCAAATACAAGTAGCTAAAGAATCTGTATCGCAGATAACTACTTTGTTAGCGCGAGTAGCCAGATCGTCTTCTATAGCAGCTTGTTTCTTGGCAATTGCTACAAATTCATAGCTGTCCCAAATTTCAGGATCGGGCGAATATTGCCTGCCTTCCCAGTAACACCTGCCGTATTCGGGAACCCAAGCAGTTTGATAGTGCTGTGCGAGCGATCGTGCCAGGGTAGTTGTGCCGCTCGATTCTACACCGAGCACGCAGACTCGTTTGGCAAAGTAGGCTTTGGCTGGGGGAGTCAGCATTTGCCAGTGTTCGGCTAAGTGCGATCGCAATTGCGTTCCAGAAATCGGGAATTTGAGTCGTTCGCGATCGACTGCAAAGTGTTGAGTTCCCATCAGTTTTGCCCAAGGTTCCCCGTAATCTTCTGAAGTAAAAGCGATATCTGGTTTTCGCCCGGAAAGCACCTCAAGAGTCCTCTGAGCCCAAGGTTCGGGGGCTTCCGGCAAATCGTCGAGGACTTCGATAACTTCTGCGTCGGGATGCAAAAACCGAATCCAGTCGGCTCTAACGCTTCCTGCAACTGCTTGATTTGTTTTGTAACAGGCGAGAACGATTAAACGGTCAACCTTTTTTTTAGCTTCTCGAATTAAGTAGTCGTGTCCTTTGTGGAAGGGATAAAATTTGCCTACAGTAACACCCAGTATCATAAAGATTGCTGCTGTTTTAACTTTTGTTCCGAGTAAATCCGCTGAAAATTTTGCAGTCCGTAAATTGCCATCAACCAAAATATCGCGTACAAAATACTCGTCAGATATAGCCCGCGCGAGGCGTACAAGGGAACGTAAATCGTGTCTGCAACAATCCACAAATACCAGCTTTCGAGATAGCGTTCCATCAGGTACAACTGGGCGATCGAGCTTAAGATGGTGGTCAGGGCGTCCCAAAATGGTGCCGCACCGCCCAAATATACTAATACTGTTCGCAAGGCAAATACGCCAACTGTAACTAAGACTGCGGTGAGGATGAGCCAGCGTTGATCCATGCGAGATACAGGTTTTTCTGTGCTGTTTTCGCCGCCCTGCAGCCAAATATAAATTGCTCGCAAGCTCGTGATTAAATAGAAAAATTGAATCGCAACTTCGCCGTAAAGTTTAACTTGATAAAACACCGCAGCGTAGGCGATAACTCCGATTAAGCCGATCCACCAGCCTAGGGGATTGTTTTTAGCAAGCAGCCAAACGCTCCAAGCAGAAGCGATCGCGGCTATCGCTTCCATTAAGTCGAGTTGGATAGGGACAAACCACTGCACAGAAAGCAGGAGTACGAAGGTGCTTGCTGTCAAGCCGATTAAGTTTGGCAGGTTCGCTTTTTTCATGGCAATCCCTATCTCGGCTGCCTATATTGACTGCGAAATCAAATCCGAATCCTTCTTTTCTTTTGAGCGATCGACACTAAAGTCTTCATAGTACGATCGCTCAGTATTCACATCCCACAAATCGTGCTTTTCGCCGAGAATATTTCTCACAGCCAGCATCCCCGTCAGCATGGAATGGTCTTGGTTGTTGTATCGGTGCATACCGTTGCGCCCGATCGTCTGCAAATTCTCAAATCCCTTCAAAAAACCTTCAAGTACCTGCAAGTGTCCTCGATATTCTCCATCATAAACTGGATAAGCTTTAAGTTGCCGTATGACCACTCCATCTTCCACATCAGCCGTTGTTGCTAACCCTAAACCAACCAATTCGCGAGTTGCTAATTCGATCAGTTCAGCGTCCGACATTTCCCAAATCTCGTCGCCTACGCTACAGAAATATTCCATTCCTAAACAACTTTTGCTGACATCGGGAACTAAAGCTGCGCTCCAATTCTTAAAGTTTTGAATTCGTCCAACTTTGACTTCGGGAGAGTGAATGTAAATCCAGTTGTCAGGAAACAAATCCTTGCGATCGACAATCAGCGATACAATCAAAAAATCTCGATATTTGAGCGATCGCGCGGCGTGCAATACCTCTTCGGGCGGCTGCGGTTTCATTCTTGCTACCAGCGCCGATATCGGCATACTGGTAATGAAATTATCCGCGGAATATTGAATTAATTCTCCGTTTTGCTCAGCAGTAATACTTTTAATTTTATTCCCTTCACGCTCAAAGCTAATCACTTTAGTATCGAGATAAACTTTGCCATCTTTATTCTCCACAGCTTCCGCGAACTTTTCCCACATCATCCCCGGCCCCAAAGCTGGATAATCAAACTCTTTGATTAATGTTTTAGTGTCGTTGCTACCAAACAAAGCATTAATAATTGCTGTCGTCAGCGACAATCCTTTAATCCGCTGCGCCGCCCAATCTGCTTGAATTTCCGAACAAGGAATGCCCCAAACTTTTTCAGTGTAAGTCTTAAAAAATGTTTTATACAAGCGTTCGCCAAAACGATTGATCACCCATTGTTCAAAAGTTTTTTCTTCGGTAAGTGGCCAAACTCTCACTTTCAGATAACTCAAAATAATTAGCGTACTCTCAATTATGCCCAAATTAAAGAGAGTATTGAAGGCACTGATCGGATAGTTAAAAAATTTACCTCGATAAAAGATTCGCGACAATCGTGGCACTTTAATAAACTCATTTCCCAGAACCTCTTGCCACAACTGCTGCACGGCTTCAACTTTAGTATAAAAGCGGTGGCCGCCAATATCGAAACGATAGCCTTTGTAGGTTTCTGTGCGAGCTATTCCCCCAACTTTATCACCTTTTTCTAGTACAACAGGGATGATGCCTTGCTTGACGAGCTCATAGGCAGCAGTCAAGCCCGCAGGGCCTGCACCCACGATCGCAACAGGATAATGTTTCACTCAGCCTACCTCCAGCTTTTTTATCGAAACTATACAGTTATTTATAACTTGTCAAAGGGATAGATGCACCCGTGAATACCCTGAGAAACTATCGATCTACCTGATGTTTAAGCACAAATTACCTTGATTTATTGAGCGGATACCGGCAAGCTAACTTTGCCAGTCACAGGCTTTTTTTGGTATAAGTAGCGACCAGTGCCGATCGCGAATGCCAGTCCGCTGTAAAAGTAGAAAAGCCAGTGCCACGGAATAGTTTTCAGGGCAAATAGGATACCGTGTTTACGGTGAAAAAATCGGTAAAGCGGTGCATTAATTGCTACCAGTGGTATGGCCAGCAAACTAGCCAGTAACAGAAAGCTCAGCGACCAGCACGTTCCCAAAACTGCCAGCAGCACTGCATAAGTTAAAATCACGCTAATGCGATTTGAAACTTGCAAGTTGAGGTCGTTATTCAATTGGCGATCGCGCCAAATCAGTTCTGTCCAAGGCAGTGCTCGGTAGAAAAAGTCAGCTTTCACCATCCCCATAGGTTTCCACTGCTTTAAATGCTTAACCTGCAATGTTTTGCACAGCCGAATGTTATAACCTGCTTGTTTCAAACGGTAGCCGAACTCAATATCTTCGATCGAAGCTTGGCGATAACTCTCATTAAAGCCACCCATTTGCAAAAAAATTTCCCGGCGAATCACTCCGCAAGCGCCCCAAAAAGTCGAAGCTTCTTCGTTACCTGTTTGGTGCACGTAGTGGTGCAGCAAGTTCCTGTACTGCGATAGAAAATCAGGATCTCCAGGATCATCGTCGTAAGAGCCAATGAAAGCAGCTAAGTAGGGATTATTTTTGAACACCGATATCGCATAGCCCACAGCTTCTGGACAAACAGCGACATCAGCATCCACAAAAAACAGAATATCTCCCTTTGCAGCTTGGGCACCCAAATTCCTTGCCCGCGCTGGCCCCCCGCATTCGGGAATCCTGATCAGTTTGGCGCCGAATTCCTTGGCCAGACGCCAGGAACCGTCGCTTTCGCCATCTGCTACTACAATAATTTCGATCGGTTTGGGCACAGCTTGAGCCAGTTTTGACAAACAGGTGCGGAAGTAAGAGCCCCCGTTGTGGACTGGGATAATAACGGATACAGTGGGGTCGGCGGTAGAAATCATTACCTAAATTGTTTAAGTTGCAGGGGCTAAAATTTGCTGGGATTTTATTGTTGCTACTTTACTAAGGGTAAAATTAGCTCTACTTTTTTATTTATAACTCGATTGCTGTTTGTATTCAACTAGATTTTTTGCTGGCATTCTCGATTGGATTTTCCCCAATTCATACCTGTATTCTACGCCATATCTTGCTGAGACTGACCTGATGCAGACAACAGCTTTACAAAATCTTTAAATATAGGATTGTTTGTGTAAACTTGCGAAAAAGCACCGGCAGGATTTTTGTGCGGCTGTGTTGCACCGCACAAGACTGTGATTTTATAAGTAAGTACACCGTATAAAATAAAACATACTTTCTACGGGTATCCGGGAACTGTCAGGACTTGCGCGGTACAATTTATTTTACAGACCTCATCTCCGAATGACTCCTGCACCAAGTGTCGATCGCGACTGCGGAGTCAATGCACATTTTATTATTTTTGGCAATATATTTTAAATATACGTCAAATATACGTCTTAAAATTTCTGACGCTGTACGATCGAGCTTTCGTAATTTGCTAACATACCCTTAGCTAGCTCCCTTTGAACCAAAACTTTTACATAAACCCTTTTTTATATTACATGAACAACTCCCAAAACACTTTAAATCAGCCATTAGTTTCAGTCATCATACCAGCTTTCAACGCTGACAATTTTATTGCTAAAACCTTAGAGTCTGTTTTATCTCAAACTTATCAAAACATAGAAGTTTTAGTAGTTGATGACGGCTCTACAGATACAACAGCCAAAATCGTCCAATCTTTTGCTCAAAAAGATAGCCGAGTCAGCTTATTCCACCAGCCAAATTCCGGCGTCGCCGTCGCCCGCAACCTAGCAATTGAAAAATCAAAAGGCGAATATATTGCCCCCATCGATGCCGACGATATTTGGTATCCGCAAAACCTAGAAAAACAAGTTAACTGCCTGAATTCCTCAGCACCATCTGTCGGAGTTGTCTATTCCTGGTCAGTTGATATAAATGAAAAAGACTTGCTCACAGGTGGATTTTATAACTCCACCATCGAAGGAGAAGTTTACACAGCATTAATTTATAAATATTTTATAGGCAATGCCAGCTCATCTCTAATCCGCCGCGTTTGTTTTGCAAAAGTCGGCGGTTACAACAGCCAACTTAAACTAGAAAACGCTCAAGGCTGCGAAGACTGGGAACTGCACCTCCGCATAGCCGAACATTATCAATTTAAAGTCGTACCAGAATACTTAGTTGGCTATCGGCAGATTGCCAGCAGTATGTCTAGCAACTATGCAGCAATGGCCAAAGCTCACTCTTTAATTATGGCAGATGTCCGACAGCAACATCCCGAAATTCCCAGCAGAATTTATCACTGGTCTAGCAGCAATTTTTACATTTACTTAGCTGTTAAAAGCAACCGCAGCGGCAATCACCGCAGTACATTATCTTGGCTGTATCGAGCTTTCAAAGAAGATTTATTAATGGCACTTTTGCGCCACAATTTGTATCTGCTGTCAATTGAAAGTATATTAAAAATAATACTCCCACCGCCAACAGAATCAGGGTTAGAGTTAAAACAAGCATCAGAATCGAGTGAAGGGACGACACTTGCTAGGATTGAGGCGCGAACCAAGGCTCACAGAATGTTGCCATCGCAGCTATACGAAAGAATGCGATTCAATAGTTTAGGAAATCGAAAATCTACATAAACCCTACGTTGAAAAACCCGGTTTTTTGAAGAAACCGGGTTTTTGAGGAAGCTAGAGGGCGTTTAATTCTGCCTGGTTGGTCGATCGAGAATCAGGAAAGAGGGTTAAATAAAAAAAATTAATTTTCCATTCTTACTTCTTCCTTTTCTTCCTGCTTCCTGCTTCCTGACATCCGTTACATCCATTACATCCGTGGAGCGAATCCGTTGCCGAACTTCCTTATTCCCTCTACTTAATATCTCTAAGCGTGAGAAGCTGTAGCAGTTTGAGCTTGGGGCTGCTTACCATCGGGCGAAATAGATTCCCCTTCAATAAACGATCGCAACATCCAAGCCATTTGTTCGTGCTGTTCCATCAAACCAGTCAAAAAGTCTGCGGTTCCGTCATCCTTAAACTCTTCACCGCACTGTTCAACGTGTTTGCGGAGATTGCGAATAATCAGTTCGTGGTCGTCAACTAAACGCGATACCATTTCCGTAGCCAAAGGCAAATCGCCGATATGTTCTTTTATCGAACCATACTTCAGAAAGCCCTCAGCAGTACCAATTGGATAACCACCTAAAGTTCTCACCCGTTCAGCCATAGCATCGATATTTAGTGTTAACGCCTGATAGTGTTCTTCCCACAACTGATGGAGCGATCTAAACTGTGGCCCAACTACATCCCAGTGATACTTTTTGGTTTTGATTAACAGCAGATAAGCATCTGCCAGGTCGTGATTCAATAGTTCGATAACGCCTGCACGCTGCTCGTCAGATAGACCTATGTTTAACTTACGCATTGAAATTGTTCCTTCAAATCTAACTTTACATTTATTAGAACAAATTTACCCAACCACTTACATCAACCCAGAGGACGATCGAAGACGATCGCATTTTAGTAAAATATCTGCTTTTCAGGTTAAAGTAATTGCAATATTGATACCCTTAGATAGATGCAATCAAACTTATTGTTCCGAAGCGCTTTTGTTTGCCGATCGCATCGATTGGGCAGCAGGGGAACCCCCGCTCAATCCCGCTATATAAAAAGGCTGCACTCTGATTGTTAGTAAAAATCAAGGAATTTATGCCGAAGTTAACGAACATCACACACACTTAATTGTGCGGGCGGGTTTAAATGATGGCATAAGGAACTTGCAATTAAATATAACCCTTGACCCCATCTAGTAGACCGAAAGAGAGAGCCTGTTTGCTCGCTTCACCTTGGGAAGGACTTGCGCTGCTGTGACCACCACAGCACTCAGCCGAAGGTATCAACGGCCGTGTAGCGTTTTGGGCCCCCATGAATGCTTTGTCCAACCCGACACTCTGATGAACCATCGTTATGGCAACTGTTTAAACCTGGTTCTTGGCGGATGGCGTCTCCAGGAGAGATAAAAAAAGCAATCCTCTGTGTTTGCGCGAAGGAGGAGAAAGAGGGCATTGCAGTTTGTCCTATCTGGGGAATCCGGGGTAAAGTAGCGGTAGGAAATATTTATCCATACTTTGACTAACTGTGCTACTTTCATTGTTAGCTGTAAACCATCATGCGGGAAATCTGCCAGAGCGTGGAAACCATATTTCAACTGCTGTTAGACGAACTCAAAAAGTCCACTCGCGCGTCTGAGCAGAACTGCCAAGATGTAGCAGGGCGACTCGCAGCAGAAGTCAACAGGATATGCACTGAAAGCCAGCGGATTCAGGCCTCTGGAGATATAGAAGGTTCAGCCCAGAGCCTAGCTCAGCACCGCCTGCAACAATGCCTCCACTATTACAATTTAGGCTCCGGGCCCGGGCGAGTAGAATTGCACAGTACCCTCAGCGCGATCGTCTATCGCTACATCACCCCTCCGCAGGTGCAGTCTAGCTATCAGGCGCGAGTAGAACTGATCAAAGATTTTTTGCAAGGATTTTATCTGGAAGCTTTAAAGGCATTCCGGCGCGAAACCCAACTGCCACCTACCTACAGTCCCCGCACTCGCTTAGAACTAGCAGAGTACATGGCCTTTGTAGAGCGCTTCGGCAAGCGGCGCATTCCTTTACCTCGGAACCGCAGTCAGCAACTAATTATTTTACGGGCCCAAACCTTTTCCCAGCAGCAGCCCAAAGAAACCTCCGTAGATATGGAACAAGCCGCTGACGGAGGGGCTTCCGATTCCGACCAAACTTGGAACGACACCTCGGTGCACTCCGTGCGGGAAGCGATGGCAGGACAGGGTTCCGCTGCAATTCGCCCGCAAGGCGACGAGTCAGAATCTCTGCGGCTAAACGTGATTGACGAATTAGTGGCTTACTTGAAAGAGCGCAATCAACAAGACTGCGCCGATTACTTCGTGCTGCGCTTGCAAGACTTGCCGACTAATGAAATAGAGTCGCTTCTGGGCATAACTCCCCGCCAAAGAGACTATTTACAGCAGCGCTTCAAGTACCATTTGCTCAGGTTCGCCATGTCGCACCGCTGGGAACTTGTTCACCAGTGGCTGGAAGCAGACTTAGACCGCAATTTGGGTTTGCTGCCTTCTCAGTGGCAGGCGTTTGGCGAGCAAATTGGTCCAGAGGGACAGCGTTTGCTAAAGTTGAAACAACAGGGTCTGTCAGAATCAGCGATCGCCCAAACCCTGGGTAGCACGGTAGCCCAGGTACAGAAGCGGTGGTTTAAATTGCTGGAACTTGCGTGGGAATTGCGAAATCGTTCAGATTCCGGAGAAGGGGCATCTAGTGATGAATAACGAAACGAACAGGGATGCAGAGGCTTTCGATCGCCATTTTTTAGACTGGATATTGCAGGTGCCGATCGCGAATACCTCTAACGAAAATGAGGAAAACCTCAATCCATCCCCTCGCTCAGAAGAGTGGGGCGACACAGAAGACAATTCCGGGGTGGAATACTGGGAATGGGACGAACCAGACCCGCTGGACTATCAAGTGGGGGCGCACAACAATGCACCCGCACAACCGCTGACAATTGGAGAAATACCGACCGTGCAAGACCGTTTTCAGACCTTGTTAAAAGAAAGGCTTAGAGCCGAAATTGAATCTAACCCGCCGCTGTTCCCCTGGGAAACAGAATTCAAAAGCTACGACCACGACTACCCAGACGATGTAGCCCCGCAATGGGTTCCCCCCCTACACCTCTGGACTCCCCAACTACAAAATATCAGGTGGGGCCGCCTGCCAATTCCGATCGCCCAAGGGGTTTTTGCTCAACTGCTAGAACCTTGTCAGGAGCTGGTAATGTCGTCGCTGCGGCAAGGCTCAAAGTTAGTTCGCGCTGTAGATAGCTTATTTCCGGGCCAGTCTCAGGAACTCAACGAGTTAGCTGGTTTAGTGCTCCGAGGTTCTTTGCGGGGACTTCTAGATTTAGAAGATTTCCCGAATTACGAAGCAGCCAGTACCGATCAACAAATGGTGCTGTCGCTGTTGGCCGCCAAGGAAATCATTGAGTCTCTAACTCTCGATTGTCCTGTGAATCAGCCGCCGGTTTCGCGGGAGTGGCTGACTGGTTTGGGTGCGCTGACTCTGGAGGCTCAATACCTGTCAAACCCCAACAGAGAACAGCCAATGCCGTGTTTAAGAGTTGAGTGCCAATTTCCGGGGGCAGGAAGTTTGGAACTCAAGGGAGGAGATGCCGAAGCAACTGCACACCGTCCGAATTCGGGGCATTTAAGTGTGGAGTTGTTTGACCCGCAACCTAACAAGACTTATGCCCTAGAAGTTCGATTCCAAAACTTCGAGACCAGACCTTTGATGTTTGCTATTCGTCCAATTTGGGCAGTACAAGATAGCAACTAGAAAGGTTTAATTAGAGTAAATAAGGTAGGTGTTTACTCTCTGGTTTGACCTCACACAAAAACAGATGCAATCCCTCGACTTCTGTCGTGGAAAGCCCAAAAAATTAGATATTAGTTCAAGCCCCCAGATTCATCTGTGGACTCAATCTAAAATCTAATGACCGAGAAATAAGATTTAGATATTAGTTAAAACCCAGATTTATCTGTGGATTCAATCTAAAATCTAAAATCTAGAATTGTTTGACAGGGAAATAAGATTTAGATATTAGTTAAAACCCAGATTTATCTGTGGATTTAATCTAAAATCTAAAATCGTTTGACAGGGAAATAAGATTTAGAGATTAGGTAAAATCCAGATTTATCTGTGGATTTAATCTAAAATCTAAAATCTAAAATCTAAAATAGTTGGATGGGTGCACATGACAACTGATAACCTGCGAAATATACCTGTTTTGGGTAAGCTGTGGGAGCAGATTGAGGCCATGCCTCCGCCGGTGATTGAGGATTCTTTACTGCTGCGAATCCTAGTTCAGTTGTTGGTAATTGTGGGAATTGTAGCTACTGACGTTGCTGCTGAAGAAGCCCAGAACCTGTGGGCTGTGCCTGTTAGTATTGTGGGAGCAACTTGGAGTTGGTACCGCCGCCGCGATCGCAATGTAGCTGCTAAGTTCTGCATAGCTATTGGAATGCTGGTGGCGCTGTTCGCTTTTTTTAGCCGCTTGGTGGGAGAATTGAACGATACGCGGTTAGTTTTGGCGCAACTGTTAATCCAACTTCAAGTGCTGCACAGTTTCGATTTGCCCCGCCGCAAGGATTTGGGCTATTCGATGGTAATCGGGCTAATTTTGTTAGGGGTAGCAGCGACTCTCAGCCAAACCTTGACTTTTGGGCCGCTGTTGTTGGTGTTTTTGGCTTTAGCACTTCCGACTTTAGTGTTGGATTATCGATCGCGCTTGGGATTTTTGAAGCCAGAAGCCATTGGCGAAAAAGCACAAGGTAAAGGGAAAAATGAAAGCCTGTCGCTATTTGCTGCTACTTTATCCCCAAAGTATTTTGGTTGGCTGCTACTGATAACTGTCGGGTTGGGGCTGACTATTTTTGCGTTTTTGCCACGCCTCCCTGGCTATCAGTTGCGGACTTTTCCGGTGAGTGCTCCTATTGAATATCAGGGGGAGTTTGACTCGCGCAGCATTCTGAATCCGGGGTATGTTAGAGGGGGAAATGAAAAAGGAACTGGCGGAGGAACGGGGAGAAATCCAGACTCTGGGCCAGGAGAGGTAGACTCTACTTTTTATTACGGTTTCAACCAGCGCATTAATCAAAATTTGCGGGGGGAAATGAAACCTCAAGTGGTGATGCGGGTGCGATCGCAGGCTGCGGGTTTTTGGCGGGTATTAGGCTTTGACAAATACACTGGTCAGGGTTGGGAAATTTCTCGCAACGAACAAGCTCAAAAGCTGACTCGACCTAGCTGGTCTTATCAATTTTATTTGAATCCGTTTCCCAATGCGCCTCGGACTCAAGAGGTGATTCAAAGTTATACTATTGTTGCTCCAATGCCGAATTTGATTCCGGCTTTAAACAAGCCGAAGGAGCTTTATTTTCCTAGTCCAGAGGCGGCGATTGATGCGGAGGGGGGTTTGCGAGCGCCTGCAGAATTGGGAGAAGGTGTGACTTATACGGTGATTTCTAATGTGCCTTTTCGCGATCGAGCTTTGTTGGGTAAAACTGGTACTAATTACCCGAAAAATATTCGCAATTTCTATTTGGATGTGCCGCCGGAAATTGCCGCAAAGGTGCGGGCAAAAACTGAGGAAATATTGCTAGCAAGGACGAGAGTAGCTAAGTCTGATAGAGCGATCGATTCTCCTTACGAAAAAGCTTTGTATTTGGCTCAATATTTAAAGCAAAATCCGAATTACAAAATAGAAAAAGCTTTGCCTTACTTAGAAGAAGGTGAAGATTTAGTCCAGGCTTTTCTGTTTGGCTACAAAAACACCCAGGACGGCAAAAAAGTTACAGGTGGATATCCAGACCACTTTTCGACGGTACTGACAATTATGCTGAGGTCGATCGGGATTCCGGCGCGGCTGGTGGGCGGTTTCGATACGGGGGAATTCAACCCGTTTACTGGTTACTATGTTGTGAAAAATACCGACGCTTTTTTGATGACGGAGGTATATTTTCCCAATAATGGCTGGTTTGCTTTTAATCCGATTCCCGGTTATCCGCTGATTCCGGCTTCGGTGGAAGACAACCAGACTTTTAGTGCGCTGGAATCGTTTTGGAATTGGATCGCGGGTTGGCTACCGACTCCTCTCAGAAGCGGGCTGGATTCAGTCATAGGTTTTGTAATTGGCTGGATAACTTTGATTGTAGGCTGGTTTCTGGGACAGTTTGCTAAGGGTTGGGTGGGGTTATTTACTGGTTTGATTGCTGCGATCGCCTTTGGCTTTATTGGCTGGTTAATTTGGCAACTGTGGCGCAAGTGGCGCCACCGCCGCTGGCTGGCGAAGTTGCCGCCCGTGGAGGGAGTTTATCAGGAAATGCTGAAAGATTTGGCGAGTAGGGGATTTGTGAAACCTCGCGCTCAAACGCCTTTGGAGTATGCTGAGGCTATGCGCGGGAATCATGCAACTGATGAAGCTGAGGTGATTGATGAGGTTTCGCAGGCTTACGTGCGGTGGAAGTACGGGGGCGAAGCGGGTAATTTGAACCAGTTGCGGGGGTTGGTGGAAAATTTGAGGCGATCGCACTTGAAGAAACTCAAAAAGCGCTGGTTTTAAGCGATAAGGGTAGGAAAAAAAGCGTCGCTTGCCTACCCTGTTGAGAAGTTCGCCTAGCTCTTATTTAATAGACCTCTTGCGAAAGTGCGCTCGTTCTAGGTAAAATAAAAGAAAAAATTAGCTCCCATAATATGAAGTACGA
>NZ_JAUBPI010000065.1:0-35071 GCF_036700645.1 Microcoleus sp. S36b_A4
AGTTGACATTGGTACTCCCGCTACAGCGCCTAAACATAGGGGAAAATCCCCTGGTTGGGAAAAAGGAAAGGTACGTACTAAGGCACCGTGCTATCCCACTGTTAAAAAACGCGTTTCTCGACGCAAAAAGTCTTCAAGATTAGCTGTTTAATCTTCTCCCTCTTGAGTTTTTGAGCAACAGCTTGCCTTCTGCTAAAAGGCTGCTACTTTTAGCTGCACTGATTTTTTAGTCTAAACTACAGTTTTTTAAATCAAGCAGTCTGTGGTTTACAAGCTGTTGCTACTGTACTTAATGAACCTGAAATCTGCTGTATTTTAGACGCCCTATAAGTGAGTGCGTCACCCATTTTTAGTTGGGGGATATCTATTATACAAAAAAAATTAATCACCAAGGCTTCGCCCTACAAAAATTTATCTTAAATTTAACCAATCTTGAATTTCTTGCGCTAACCAAGCTGCCTCAACCTCTTTCAAATGGTTCCCTAAGACATAAAAGTAAGTTCCTGTATAGTTGCCTGAACGGATTCTGATTTGATTACCCCCAAAAAAAGAAGTATTGTATATAAAAGCACCCAAAATCTCAGAAAATTCCCCTCTTTGTCCTAAATAACTCCAACCAAATATCTGATGTTCTAGTTTAAAGGAGTTCCGGTTAAATGTAATTTTATTACCATTGCCCACAATCTTAAGTAAGATACTTGTACTTGCTATAATCGTAAACAATCCTAATCCAGTATAAAAATTTGGTTCCCCAAATACTAAGGTAATTGGCCTCCATAACAGTATAATTAATATTCCTATTAAAAAAGCACAGAAAAAAGGCTTTCTGACTAAAGTAGACGGAATTTTAATGTTTAACTCCGTCGCTGATTTGCTAAATTGAATGCGACTGTGAGGTGGTTTAGCAATTTTCCAAACAGTCGGAATTTGAAGATTAGCCCCTTGTATGTTGCCCGATTTCAAAGCTGCTAAAGCGTCTCTAGCCTTGCTGAAACGCTTTTCTAAGGCGATTTCCGTCATCTTCTCAATCCAGCTTACCAAACTGGGATTCACACTCACGCGATCGCTAAACTGAATCCGAGAATCTTTCTGTGGTAAATCCGCAGGAGTCATCCCCGTTAACAAATGAATTAAAGTAGCTCCCAAAGCATACAAATCCGAAGCCACCACCGCCCGCCCCCAAAACTGTTCTAAGGGTGCATAGCCACTCGTTCCTACCACTGTAAACGTTACGCCTGTCACCGCCGCTTGAGCTTGTACCGCACCAAAATCTACTAGATAAACGTGCTGATCTTCCCCCAAAATTAAATTACTAGGCTTAATATCTCGGTGCAAAACTGGGGGGCTTAATTCATGCAAATAAATTAAAATTTCCAGCACTTCACTGGCAATTTTTCGTACTTTTTTTCTGGAAATTTCTTGCCTTTTTCTAACAATTCTTGAAGTGAAAATCCCGGAATATAATCTTGCACTAACCCAAACCAAGGCAATCCTGATCCGGCTTCCCGCTCCAGGGAAAAATAATCTCGATAGCAAGGAATGCGGGGATGATTTAGGGCCTGCAAAACTTGTGCTTCTCTTTCAAAAAGCTTGAGCTCTTCCCACTGCATTTCCGGGCTAAAAGCTAACATTTTCAGTGTCACCTGTTCTTGAGACTCTAAATCTACTGTTAGCCAAGTTTGATGACCGGCCGCTGTGCGTCCTAAACGCTGTTGCAGTTGATAACGTTCTTGTAAAATTGTTCCTGGATTTAACACAGCCTTGTCCTATTTTTTTACTTACAGGAAATCTTCTTCACTATTAAATTAACTATTTGGCCGAGAGCGTTAAATTGCTAGTCGAAGTAATTACCCGTGCATTTCTCCATTCGGCATAATTGTACCGCGCCACTGAGCACCTGATAAATTAGCAGTGCTCAAATCTGCCCTAATCAAAGTTGTGCGGTGCAAAATTGCCTCCCGCAAATCTGTTCTAGCCAGATAAGCATCAGTCAGATTAGCTTCACTCAAATTTGCCTGATTAAAATTAGCTCGACTCAAATCAGCCCGCACCAAATTAGCTCGACTCAAGTCAGCCATGATTAAATTAGCATTGCTCAACTTAACATCAGTCATAAATGCACCCCGCAAGTTAGCGCCAGCCAATTCAGCATCAATTAACACAGCTCTTTCCAACTTAGCATTTGCCATTACAGCCCAGGAAAAATTTGTTTCTACCAAAGTTGCTTCAGTCAAAAATACGCCATCTAAAATCGCTTCGCTCAAATTTGCCTGAGTCAGATTTGCTTCCCCCAGAGATGCTTCTGTCAAATTCGCGTGACTGAGATTAGCTTTAGTCAAATCTGCACCTTGCAAATTGACGCCCCGCAAATCTGCACCTTGCAAATTTGTACCCCGCAAATTTGCACCCTCAAAAATCCGCGGCTCCTTCCGCAAATTTGCACCCCGCAAGCACGCACCGCGCAAATCAGCACCTTGCAAATTCACACCTCGCATATCTGCATCGCTCAAATTTGCATCGATAAAAACTGCCAAAGAGATATTGGCTCTGCGAAAGTCTGCACCTTGCAAAGTCGCTCCGTGGAAGTCTGCATCGGATAAATTGGCTCCGCTCAAGTTTGCTTGATTTAAGTTAGCACCGCACAACTTTGCATTAGTTAAATTTGCGCGCTGAAGGTTAATTCTGCTCAGGTACGACATCGCTAAGTTTGCACCCCAGAGGTCAGCACTGCTTAAATTAACGCCAATTAAATCGGCACCGCTCAGGTATACTCCTCTGAGATTCATACCTTGAAAATCTAGTTCTCCTGATGTATATCGCCTTAAAATTTCGCTGGCATTCATATTTGTTTTTGTTGTGAATTAGGTAGAATCTGCTATTTCTAGACTGCTTAAGTTTCTGTTCGCGCAGGCGGACTTAATTTTTGTAGCGCCAGACTTAAGTCTGAGAAAATTGATGAAATTTCTTGAATTTCAGTTGACGCAGGCCGAGTTAGTTTGTGTAGCCTCAGACTTGAGTCGGGGCCTTTAATGAGTTTGATGGACAAATTCTTGAGTCCAAAAAACTGTTTTGCTGCCTAACTGTCGCCCGTGAATTTTCACATGAGTAAGATATTGTGATTTTAAAGTACAGAGTTTTTTGTGAATGTATGTAGCTGTAGCCTGTTGGTTTGGTACTTCAGCAGACTCCAGAATTACATGGAGCCAACCATCTTTAAATCCCGCTGTAGCAGCAATTCCTTTAGGCTGTAGTAATTGATTAATCAATTGGGCGATCGCCTTTGGTTTGCCTTGCTTTGCCATTTCCAGAAGCTGATACTGATTTGCTTTATGGCTAGAGTTTTCCGGCGGTATTTCGGAAATATTGTCTGCCATGTTTTCTGGTATTTCAGAAGGATATTTTCCGCTTTCTTTTGACTCCAGTTCAATCAAAATTTCCAGCAATTTATCGGTAAACTTCTGAACTTTGGCTACATACTCTCTGAGATTTTTATATTTCCAGTACAAACGCTCCTCAGCACTTACCGTAGAAATTTTTCCGTTCAAAGCAGCTTCTAACTGGGTAAATATATTTTCTATTTGCGCCGTTGCGGAGTTAGCACTTTGACTGACTAATCCTGTCATTTCTTCTTCCAATTCCAATTTTCGTTTAATGGAATCGCTAATATTTATAATAACAGGAGCCGCAGGTTCTAAAATTTCGATAATAGTCGGCATTTCTGCAACTGGGAATGTTTCTACGATTTCCTGTCTGAACTCGGTAGCATAATTATTGCTGGTTTCGGGTTCTTTAAACGGTAGATTTTCTGCCGTGTCAGGCACTAAGTAACTCTTTTGAGGGTCATAATGGTAATGAGGTGGAGCAGCTTGAAGGATGTGAGTGATCTCGCCTGGATCAAAATAATCGCTGCGTTTGTCCACCAGCTCGATCTCTTCATAAACACTGTTGTTTAAATGTGTCTGATCGTAATCTTCACTACCCGAAGATTCGGCTTCATAGGATTCTTCCTGTTGCATTTTTGCGTAACAAGGATTCATCGCTTTGATGATTACGCTCGCAGCTTGGTCGTTTTCATCTCTGTTGTCCAGATTGCTAGCAGTTCTGTACAACTGAGATTCCAGTTCAGCTAGGCTACCACAGACATTAAACAGTTGTCGCAGCAGAGTGTCAAGTTCTTGAGTTTTCAGCAGTAGCCAGTCGCGATCGCTAAAAGTAAACTGGTGATAAAGAGTAGAAAAAATTAGGATTTTCGCCCTCAGCGGATTTGTTTGTTGCAAAATTTTTTGTCTGACATCAAATAAACTGCCGGGGTTTCTGCCCCTTTCTTCGCTGCTGGGTACTTCCGAACTAAAGTGCTCTTCAAATGCGGGAGCTTCCTGACCGCCAAAACTAGATATGTTTATTTCTAATTTAGTGAAGTCTTCAAATTCATACAGCCTGCTAAGTTGACAGACTATAAGATCTGTTACTAAAGCATATTCGGTTTTTTTATTAACCTTAGAGACTATACTATTTAAAACAGCTTCAATATCTTCTAACCTGCTGTATTTGGCGCACAGTTCTTCGATTAATATCCTTACATCTGCGCTGGCGAGTTGGGCAGGGTCGTTTTCCCAGAAGTCTCTACAAGCAAAAAATATTATTTTTTTAATGCGCGAAAGATTCACGTCTTGTTCTAATTCGCGAACAACTTCATCTAAAATAGATAAAGCTTTCATAGTTTTCCTCCCATAAAAATACCCTGTCAACACTCAGCAAGAAATAATACAATTATACCACATTTGATAAATGCAAGACTTTGATGCGATCGTAATTGGCAGCGGTATTGGGGGCTTAGTCGCTGGCTCGATGCTAGCTCGCTACGGCAAGCGGGTACTCGTCTGCGAGAGCCACATCATAGCGGGCGGGGCGGCTCACAGCTTTTCCCGCCGGGGATTTCACTTTGATTCGGGGCCTTCTTTTTATTGCGGTTTGACTGACCCCCGGTCGTTTAATCCTTTGCGGCAAGTTTTTGATGTTTTGGAGGAATCGATCGCAGCAATTTCCTACGATCCGCTGGGGCATTACCATTTTCCAGAGGGAAGTTTACCGATTTATGCTAATGCGAGAAGTTACTTAGATGCTGTAGCTAAGTTCGCACCGCAAGGTGCTGTAGAATTACAGCAATTTCAACAAAATTTATTACTTTTGTATGAAGCTTTGCGTGGAATTCCGGCTTTAGCGCTGAGATCCGACTGGCAGTTAATACCTGTTTTGCTGTCTCGGTACTCGCCTGCTTTGCTGAAGCTGTTGCCGCTAGTAGGTGCGATCGCTGGTTCAGCAGGTTCCTTGATGGATCGGGACGTGCGTGACCCTTGGGTGCGGCGTTTGATAGATTTGGAGTGCTTTTTGCTGTCGGGTTTGAAAGCGCACGGAACTGTCGCCCCGGAAATAGCTTTTATGATTGGCGAACGATCGCGCTGTGCGATCGAATATCCTGTTGGAGGCAGCGGTGCGATCGTCGATGCTTTAGTCAGAGGTTTGCAGCGCTGGGGAGGAAAATTGCGCTTGGGAGCTCCCGTCGAGCAAATATTAGTTGAAGCGGGCAAAACCACCGGTGTTCGCTTGAAAAATGGCGAAGTTATCCGCGCCCCAATTGTTATTTCAAATGCCACAATCTGGGATACTTATACAAAATTACTGCGGCCTGAAGATTTGCCGGAAAGCTACCGAAAAAACGCTTTATCGATGCCCGCCGTAGACAGTTTCATGCACCTGCATTTAGGAATTAAAGCCGAAGGACTCGAAGGTTTGACCGGTCACCACGTCGTCGTTCACGACAGCAAAATTGACATTACAGTGCCCGGAAATACTTGCATGATTTCGATTCCTACAGTGTGGGATGCAACTCTCGCGCCGCCCGGACATCACGCCATTCACGCTTATACATTGGAACCTTACGAAGGTTGGGAATATGGCGAATTGTATCAGCAGAAAAAGCAAGAGCGATCGCAATCTCTGTTTCAAGCTTTAGAAAAAATTATACCGGATTTGCGATCGCGGATAGTCTTAGAGTCGATCGGCACACCGCTAACCCACGCCCGATTTTTGCGCCGATATCAAGGAACTTACGGGCCTGCAATTGCCGCCGGAAAAGGCACATTTCCCGGCCCGCAAACACCAGTCAAAGGCTTGTATCGCGTGGGAGACAGCACCATGCCCGGAATTGGCGTGCCCGCCGTCGCAGCATCGGGTATTTTGTGCGCGAATACTTTGGTAAATTCCAATGTTACAGCACAATTTTTGTAAGCAAAGGAAGTTCGGCAACGGATTATGTAACGGATGTAACGGATGTAACGGATGTAACGGATGTCAGGAAGAAGGAAGAAGGGAGAAGGAAAAAGGAAGAAGGGAGAAGGAAGAAGGAAGAAGGGAAATTAAGTGGTTCCCTGCCTCTGGCGGGGAACCGAGATCCAGAGGCTCTGCCTCGCTGGCAAAAAAACAGGAGGCAAAGCAATAGTGAAATGCGTTCCCAGCCAGAGCCAGGGCACGAGGAAAAGACTACTTTTTACAAAATCTGCCTGCTGCCAAAACTGATTATCCACCAGCGGCAAAAGCGCCCATAATTGCGATCGATAAAGCCAAACCTGGCAACAGTAGCAATCCTAACATTAAAGCATCGTGTCCGCTCATCACTTTCTCCTGATATTGACCTTTGACATTATACTCTATAAACCGCAATCTTGCCTCGACCTTAATAATTAATTAAAACCTACATATAGATTCAGGATTGACAGGACAAATTTTATTAACAATGGGATTCCCGCGCAAGTCCAGCGTAGTTAACTTTTGCAAAGATTGCAGGGAACTGATATCAGAGATTTGATTGTTGTACAAGTCTAGTAAAAATAAATTATTTAAAACTTGTAGCGCGCTGCTATCCGAAATCGGATTGTTGAACAAATAAAGTTCAGTCAAATTAGTTAACGATTTCAACGGACTGATATCTGATATTTGATTGTTACCCAGGTTTAGTTCAATTAAATTAGTGAGCGATTTCAAAGGACTAATATCGGATATTTGATTTTGGAATAAAACCAATTTATTTAAGTTTGTTAGAGATTCCAGCGGAGTAAGGTCAGATATTTCATTTCCGAAGAGAAACAGCGTCTTGAGATTTTTCAAGGAAGCCAGCGGGGTGATATCCGATATTTTATTATTGTAAAGGTAGAGTGTCTGGAGTTCAGTTAAATTTGCCAGAGGAGCGAGATCGGAGATTTGATTTTTGTAGAGAATCAGCGCATTTAAGTTAGTTAAATTTTTCACCGGAGTGATGTCGGAAATTTTGTTGTCAAACAAGACAAGTGCGGTAATATTAGTTAGACCTGCTAGGGGACTGATATCTGAGATTTGATTGGTATCGAGAACGAGTTGAGTCAGATTTATTAGATATGAAAGCGGGCTGATATCTGATATTTGATTGACATCTATAACCAGAGTTTTCAGGTTAGTTAAAGCTTGCAGGGGAGCGATGTCAGATATTTGATTACTACCGAGGATGAGATTAGTAAGTTGAGTGAAAGATGAGAGGGGGCTGATATCAGTAAGTTGAAGGTTTTTGAGGTTAAGTTCTGTTGTATTAGAAAGCAGTTCGTTGGCTCGATCGCAATCTGAAGTATCTGATATTTGCAACAGTATTTCTACCGTATCTTTGGCGCCGGGAGAGATATTTTCTTTGTGCTTGCACCACTCGGCAAAGTTATTATAATTTGTCATGGGCTGTGCTGCCTTAATCGATTTTAGATGCGAGATTTGAAATTTTAGATAAGTATAGCAATTCTATTTCATTTGTGAATGAGATTTTTTTCGGATTTTGAGAAGTTTCCGCAAAAATTGTGTAAAGTAATCTTAACATCCTTAATTGCATTGCATTCGCAGGAGCCAAGAGCCAACTATGACACCAGAACTAATTTTTAATTTCGGTAATCTGTTCGTTGTGCCTTTCTGGGCAATTATGATTTTATTACCCAACTGGGGAATTACCCGAAAAGTGATGAATTCCTTCATTCCGTTTGCAGTGCTAGCCGTTTTGTACATATATTTGTTTGGTAGCAGTCTAACTGCGGAAAATGCGGCAGCTTTGTCGAATCCCAAGTTAGCAGATATTGCTAAGTTTCTGGGGGAAGAAACGGCGGCTGCTACGGGATGGATACATTTTTTAGTGATGGACTTGTTTGTTGGGCGCTGGATTTATTGGGAAGGACAGCGGACAGGAGTTTGGACGGTTCATTCTTTGGCTTTGTGCTTTTTTGCGGGCCCGATGGGATTGCTTTCTCATATTGTAACTGCTTGGATTACTCAAAGGTTTTTCCCAAGTTCTGATGCGGCGGAAACTGCTACTTCATCGGTTTAGGGAAAAGGTTTTTAATACCTTGGATGTTATAGCAATCCTTGCAGGAGTCGGAAATTTTTGACCCCACCGCAACCCTCCCCTTATCAAGGGGAGGGAGTAAGAAATTCACAAATGATTTACGATGGTTATAGTATGTGAATTACAGGTAGGGGTGAACTCGCGGCTACAGAATTTTAAGAATTGGCTAGGGGCAGCACTAAACGAGCCACAATTAAATTGTTTTCTAAGATTTCTAAAGAAAAGTTTCCCCCCATTAAGCGTACTGCTCGCTGACAAATTAAAAGATTTTGCACGATCGACCTATGGGAATTAGAAACCGCTAATATATCGGGTTCGGAATCCCCGTTGAAAGCTGCAATGAAGTGTCGATCGCACGCGCCGCTATCGATCACAGATAATTCTAACAAATCTTCCCCCAACAACTCAGAGCGAATCTCAATTTTGGCGCCAACAGCAGAGCGCCTGCAAGCCGTCGCCAGCAATTCGCACAGGATCAAATCCAGCTTGATGCTGTCCCCGCGAACGCTCAAAGTCTGACCCGCAGGCATCGACACAGCAGTTTCTCTGTGCACTTCCAGCAAGACTTGAGACTGTTTGACCATGGGGGCCGTTCGATCGAGCGATCGCCTCAGCCAAGCGCTCACAGGCACCGCATCTTGTCCGAATTGCAGCCGCCACTGTTCCTGTTTCAGCAGCAAATGAGTTGACCCCACAGCATTGCCAATGTGTCGCAAAACCTGTTGGTAGCGCAAAGTTTTCAGAGCATCCTTTTGTTCCTTCGCCGACTGCAAAATCGACTGACTCAACTCCCCCAACTCCTTCACCCCCGCTCCCACAGTGCGGTAAAAGTCCTCAAAACGGCGCTGTTTGTACCAGTTGAGCAACTCCAGATCCAATCGCTGCGACTCCTGGATCGATTGCACCGCCAAATACCTGCGCCACCAAGCCAACTGAGACGCCATCGAGCTGAGTAAACTCACCGACAACTCCGACCACTGGCGGCCCGGAGCGTCTGCTGCCACCACAATGCCCGCCGGAGCGTGTTCTGGGGCCGTCCGCAGTGCCACCGTCAGAATCTCGCCAATTCCCGGACTGCGGAGCCACCGCTTCGTCGCCAGTTGCAGTTGGCTCGTGCTCTGTTGCAGCACCCCGCTAGCAGCCAGCGTTTGTTGGATCAAGGCATCTGTTTTGACAGGAATCACCGCCTCGGGATTGAGCGCAAATACGGGGTTGGCAGCTAGCGCCGTCGCAATTGAACCTTCCTCCTCACCGGGATTCCAAGTAATTACGGCTACTAAAGGACAGGAAAGTGTTTGGGAAACGTGTTGAGCAAAGTTACGATCGAGCTTTTGTAGCGGCAACTCTGGGAACATCGTCGGTGAAGCAGCAGATATCTCTTGCTCAGATTGCTCATCAGGAGAATGGTGCAAAACCGCCAAACCCGATTTGAGCGATCGCTCAAATTGCTGATATTTGTCAATTGCCGAACTCTGCTGCCACGAATGCAGGATCAATCCGAGTTGTTGGCTTACTAGCCGAACTAATTCTTGTTCAGATCGCCTCCAAGTGCGAGTGGCACTGTGCCCGACAACCAGCAAACCCTCGATCGATTTTCGATTAGCGATTTTAGATTTTAGATTCGGGTTTTCTCCCTCTTTCTTTTTCCCCCTCGTGCTCGATGCCAAAAGCGATCGCACCCCCGCCTCCCCCAACACATCCCGCCAAGCGCCCAACCGCCCATCTTCCTCCCAATTTTCAATAGCCAGAGGTTCGCTTTCTTGCAACAGCCACACGTCAGCCACATCGAGGGCATTGAGTGGCGACGGCACTGGCCTGCGATTGCGGGGCTGATTTTGGCAGACAATTTCAAAGCGATTTTGTTCTTCGCCGTACAGCAGCAGCAAAAAGTATTCGCATTTGAGCCGATCGCACAACTGTTCGGCGGTATTTTTCAAAGTCGCCTCCCAGTCAGCATCGCTGTAGATGGCGTGAGCTATTCCGGCAGTTAAATCTCGATCGATCTCAATTTGCTGAATTTTCTCCTCCATCTCCGACACAGGAGCCGTCAGAGCCACTAACTGCGCCACTCCCCGCAGATAATGCTTTTCATTGTCTTGCCAAATCCGGGGCTCGCTGGCTTCGACTGCCAAAAATCCCAACAATTCCCCTTCTGAAACAATCGGCGCAGCCAACAGAGAGCGAGCGCGGATTTGCTGCATCAACCGCCCCGTCAGCTCAGTTTTCAGAGAACTTTGAGATTCACCGATCCAAACCATTTCTTCCCTGCCCAAAGCCTGATAAAATTCGCCCAAGTCTTGAACGGTGATGCCCGAAGCCGCTCGGCCGGGCCCGCCCAAACCCGGAGCAACTTCGCGGTTGCTGACTCGGCGCCAAAAATAGCGCCGCTCTCGCTCGAACCAATAAACATTGGTGCGTGTCGGCTCAGTAAATTCATGAGTTTGTTCGACAACCGCTTGCAAGTATTGGTCGAGAGATCGCAATTCCCCCAACTGCGAAATCAGCGCTAAAAGAGACTCATCTGGGTGTTTAACTTGTTGTCGCTGCCAGTCTTTTTCTATTTGGTAAAGAGCAGTTGCCAGCGCTCCAAAAACGATCGCCAACTGCGTTTTTTCCCCCGACTTGGGCGACGCTCCCCATACCTCAGTGCCGAGCAAAATCACGCCGTAGCAGCGGTCTTTGTAGCGGAGCGGAAACAGAGTCGTGCCTTGAATATTGAAAGTTTGAGCTGCTTTGCGCCATTCTCCGGCTCTACTTTCCGATCGCAAATCCGGGACTCCCACAGGCCGAAGCTGAATCACCACTTGTTCGAGCAAATCCCCTGGACTGAGAGCAAACCGCTGTTTGAGAAAAGACTGGTCGCCGTTAGGAGTTATGCCGCCTTTCCCGAACAATCTGTGGGCCTGTCGATCATACAACCCGATCCAAATCAACCCCCAGTCAAATTCCGCTTGCAAGTAACCGAGTGTGGTCGAAAGTAACACTTCAACATTCTCCTCTTCTCGGAGAGTCTGGAGAACGCGCTCTAGGGTCGCGATTTGTTCGTCTAAATCCTTTGGTCTTTGCTGCTGCCCCATTTCCAAGCTTCCCCGCACCTTGTCTAATTTAAAATTACTAACTTAAATGTTCAAAAAAATAAAATGCCAAAGAGTCAACTTATAATATAATCGTCTCACTTATGCTTCAATCTCAAACATTGGATAAAGTCGATCGAAGTTGAAGTAACAACCTCACCTTCACTGTCTGCTCGTGAATATTTTTATTTTCCTTCTCATTTCTAATTTGTAAATTGCCCCAGTACAAATCATTGGATATTTATCAATCAAGTGTACGCCCGTTGTTGTTTTCCATATTGAAAACCGATGCCGAGTGGCTGCACAACCGCACTCTTCAAGTTCTCGAACTCGCAGCCAGAACCCAGTCAAACCCCGCAACCAGCCAAATGCTCTGGCGATTGCAGAAATCTTTGGGAGTCCAAGATTCTCGCCTCGAACAATCTTTGTGGGGACTGAGCTTTAACAATCCTGTCGGCTTGGCCGCCGGATTTGATAAAAACGGCGTAGCTGCTGACATTTGGGCAAATTTTGGCTTTGGCTTTGCCGAACTTGGCACTGTCACTTGTCAACCACAGCCGGGAAACCCCCAACCTCGCTTGTTTCGCTTGACGGAGGACAGTGCAGCCCTCAACCGCATGGGATTTAACAATCAAGGAGCCGCGGCAATGGCAGCCCGGTTTCAGGCAGGACAGAAACAGTCAAAATTTGATGCCCAGCGCCCCATGCCTCAGTCCTCATTCCCCTTGGGCATCAATCTCGGTAAATCTAAGGTAACACCGTTAGAGCAAGCAGCAGCCGACTATTTGGAGAGTTTTAAGCTGCTGAAAGATTGGGGCGACTATTTTGTAGTGAACGTTTCCTCTCCGAATACGCCGGGGTTGCGATCGCTCCAAGATGCTGCTGGGCTTAGCACAATTTTGGAAATTTTGCAACAAGAAAATCAGGGAACCAAGCCAATTTTAGTCAAGATTGCGCCGGATTTGGAGTCCGAGGCGATCGTATCAATTCTCGACTTAGCAAAAACCTACCAACTAGCAGGAATTATCGCCACAAATACCACGATTCGCCGCGACGGATTGAAAACACAAATATTGCGAGAAACAGGCAAACCAATCGCCGAAGAAGCCGGGGGAATTAGCGGGCTTCCAGTGCGGGAGCGATCGACAGAAGTAATCCGATTTATTTGGCAATATACAAAAGGCGAATTGCCGATAATTGGAGTTGGCGGCATTTTCACCGCCGAAGATGCTTGGGAAAAAATAGCCGCCGGTGCGAGTTTAATTCAAGTTTACACCGGTTGGGTTTACGAAGGGCCTTGGATGGTGCGTCGGATTCTCCAAGGTTTGCTGCAAAAGTTGGACAAAAAAGGATTTAATTCGATTTCTGAGGCAGTAGGTTCGGAAAATATTAAGTAGCAGATCAGGACACAACAATATTGTGTCTTTGGGGCGGATTTATAGCAACCGCCAAAACGGTTGATATAAATAAAAGTTTGATATGGGGAATTGGGCGAAGCCCAGGGATGAGGCATTGAGTCCCATCCGATTGGGAAATGGGCAAGCCTGTACTATAAAAAGCACAGGCGAGAGATTAGGAATTGGATATTAAAACTTAAAGATTCATGGCACTCTGGCAGAATACCAGTCTTGATTACCAATAACCAATAATATCAATTCCGGTTACACTTTCTATGATGGAGAGTGGTTCGTGGGGAGTGGGGGAATGTGGAATTGTGCAACCTTGACTTGATCATTCCCATCCAACCGGAAACGATATAACCAATATCCCAAAAATTTACTTAGGTTTAGAAAGTCCTGCCAGCGACCAAGTTAGACTCACCATCATTAACCGTGCTAGAGCCTTCAAACCATCTTCACCGTGATTTTCAAATGCTTTAGACTCGGTTTGAGAATTATCATTTTCTGGTAAGTCTTGAGTGGCTGCGGTTTTTTTCAACTCCGCTTTGTCACAAGATTCCTCAAGACTGACTTGTGACTGATGATTTTCTTTTTCTCTCATTTTATGAGTCACCTCCTTGAGTTATTGCATACATAACCCATACTACAAATATAAATTGTTTGTTTCCGGCATTTGGCGATCGAAGTTTTCTTACATGGCGATCGTAATCAGCCAATGAGGTGATACCCATCACTTAATTGTTATTTTTACTTACTAGCGATGTTTTTGCAAATCTGCTACAGTTAATACCTAACAATCAATTTGACGCTCAGTGACATCAAATTGAAACTAAACATCGGACAACTCAGAATAAACTAAGAAAATAAAGGTGTAGAGCTGATGGGAATATATCTCGATACTGCAATTGTAGCCGAAGCAAAAGAGGCGAGCAAGTTCGGCTGGCTTTCGGGAATTACTACTAATCCAACCCTCCTGGGAAAAAGCGATTTAGCTCCCGATGTGACGCTCACACAACTGGCGAAACTTATTCCGGGGGAAGTGTATTATCAGCTAACTGCATCTGATTTTGATGGCATGGTAGCAGAAGGAAAAGCGGCTTTTGAATTAATTGGACAGCAAACAGTGTTGAAAGTTCCAGCAACGGCGGCTGGTTTTCAAGCAGTAGCGCATTTGTCACCAGAAATTCCTTGCGCGGTGACAGCTATTTACAACGCATCACAAGCAGTTGTCTCAGCAGAAGCGGGGGCCAAATATGCGATCGCCTACGTGAATCGCGCCACCAGATTGTTAGGAGACGGTTTTGCCTTAGTGCGGGATATGGCCAATGTGTTGCAGAGAAGTAATACTGAGATTTTGGCAGCTAGCATTAAGTCGCCGGAAGAAGCGGTAAAAACTTTGTTAGCTGGCGCCCATCATTTGACATTGCCTTTTGACATTTTGCAAGCAATGACAGTTCATGAATTATCGCAGCAAACTGTGGATGAATTTGCGAAAAACGGGCGCGGAATTTGTGGATAATACCCAATTTATGTGAAACTGGAAAATTACGAATTGGTAATGGGTAATTGGTCTGGGTTTTGAATAATATTAAATCCGGTACCATCAGAATTATTCATCCCTCTGTTCTATTCCTCTGCGCCGAGAGGGTCAAGAGCGGTTTAATCATTCTAATGCAACCGAAATTGATATGACTACTGATGCCAGCAAAAAAAAACAATGCAACTGTAGACCCGTACTCCAAACCTATACAAAAGCAGTCATTACCAATTCTTAGATCTAAAATCTAAAATCTAAAATAGTATGACTATGGCATTCGCCAAATCTTAATAGTGCGATCGGGACTGCCGCTCACAAAAGTCTTGCTATCTTTGGAGGAAATAGCAACAGAACTCACAAACTGACTGTGACCAGAAAGAGTGCTTCTTTCTTTTCCCGTCTTCAAATCCCAAACTATAATATCTCCGCCCCCGCTGATCAAAGTGCGGCTGTCCGGGCTAAAGGCGATCGTCCTCACCCAGCTCGAATGCCCTTTAAAAGTTCGGGTGCGCTTCCCGTCTTGTACGTTCGACAAACGGATCGTATTGTCGTTGCTAGCACTAGCCACAATTTGCCCGTTCGGGCTAAAAGCCACAGCATTAACCGGGCCCCCGTGACCTGTGATAATTCTTCTGACTTCTCCGGTATCGAGATTCCACAAACGCACAGTCTTGTCCTGGCTGCCGCTAGCGAGAGTTTTACCGTCCCTGCTCAAGGCGATCGCGTTTACTCCTCCGGCGTGGCCGCTCAAAGTCCGCAACCTGCTGCCGGTTTTGACATTCCACAAACGAACAGTTTTGTCATCGCTGCCGCTAGCGAGAGTTTGACCGTCCCTGCTAAAAGCGATGGCGTTGACGGCGGCTTTGTGAGCAGCAATCGTCCGCATCCGTCGCCCCGTCTTCAAATCCCAGAGAATCACATTATTATCGCCGCCCCCGCTGGCCAAAATCGAGCCGTCCGGGCTCACCGCCAACGTCTTGACCGATTTTTTAGAATGCACCGAATAGAGAGGCGGCACCAGGAGGCGTCCCGTCCTCAGATTCCAAATTCTAATCGTCCCAAAGCTTGCGCTCACCAAAGTTTGACCGTCAGGCGACAGGGCGATCGCATTTACACTCCCTTTATTATCCAAACTTCTTTGCAAAAACTGACTGCTAGGTAAACTAGAAAGCAGCCACACCGGGTTTGCCGGGAACACCCCATAACGCAGCGAACCGTAAATTTGAGACGCGCCAATACCCAGCATCAAAACAGCCGTGCCGGCCAGCAGCTTCTTTTTCCAATCAAAAACTTCTTTATCGGTCTTGTTCAATCCCGAATTCAGAGGTCTGAGGCGGTTCATTGAACTCTGCTTCTTCGCCCCAGACGGCCCGGAAGTTCCGCGAATTTTAGTTTGCCCCGTCGTCGGCAACTGAGTCGGCACCTGAGTTTCTGCGTCGTCGAGATTAATTTCCTCCAAGCACTGCAAAACCATCTGGGGACTTTGAGGTCGATTGCCCGGAAAAGGCGCCATCAGGTAATCGATCACATTAGCCACGGCGTCGGAAACTTGAGGAGCTCCTTTGCGCCACATTAATCTGCCCGTGCGCGGGTTCTCTGGAAACGCAGTCGGCGGCTTCCCAGTCAGCAAATAAACAAAAGTGCGCCCCAGAGCAAAAAAATCCGACTGCGGAACAGCCTTGCCATTAGTTTGTTCCGGCGGCGTGTAGCCAGGAGAAACAATACCAGTCACATTTTGCCCCTGGCCAACCTTAGCGAAATAAGTCCCCGACACTTCCCGAGCAGTTCCGAAGTCTATCAGCACTAACTGCCCGTTGGGCTTGCACATAATATTGTGCGGCTTGATATCTCGATGAAAATAGTTGAGTCGGTGAACTTGGTCTAAAATTTCCGACAGTTGTTTGAGCCAATTCAGAGCTTGTTCTTGACTGATGGGGCGACCCCGATGTTTCAGCCAGTCTTGCAAATTGGCCCCAGCAATTTTCTCCATCACCAGACAGTGAAAAGACTCTGTGCTGTGAGCTGGCGTAAATGTAAAATAACCGTCGCGATCGACTTTAGGAATACCTGGATGTCTCAGCCTGACCAATACGTCGGCTTCTTGCTTAAAAAGTTCTACAGCTTTGGGATGGTCTTTGAGCAGGACTTTAAGCACTCTTCGGGCGCCGTTGTCGTCCACTTCAAATGTTCGGCCAAAGCCACCGCCTCCGAGAGGCGCGACTAGCCGATATCGACCTTGCAACAACAGTTCAGACCCGCAGTGGATACACACGGATTTGCCAGAGTTGGCTGGATCGGAGGGATTCGGGCATTTGGGATTGAGGCAATAACTCACAGAAGCCACATAACCCTGATTGAGGTTGCTCTATCAAGTTTTACTTTGACACTGCTATACAAAACTTGGTTAAACTTATCTAAGCTTTACCATTCAACTAGAAGTATTTTCTAGAGGGTCTGATTCCTGCTTCTGCCAAGAGAGTCGGCTCTTACTTGTCCACAGGCGTAAATTCGGGTGGAGCAGCACCCTATTTTTGAAGTCTATACAACTATTTATTATTGTGGAAGCTTTTAGCCATTGTTTAACCATTATTTTCAACCAATTTAACGAATCGTGGTATCCCGTTCGACCTTTTTATAGGCTGGTCAGTTTTAAATCGACCGTCGTTTACTGCTACACCAAACTTGGCCAAACTTATTTAAGCCTCACCATTCAATCAGAATTACTCCTGAAGGGTCTGTTTCCTGCTTCACCCAAGGGAGTCGGCTCTTTCTTGTCCACAGGCGTTAATTCGGGCGGAGCAACGCCCTAATTGAATTAATTTTAGTTGAAGCTTGTAGCCATTATTCATCAACTATTTTCCACCAATTTAACGAAACGCGGGCTCCCGTTCTACCTTGTGACAGGCTGGTCATTTTTGACTTGCACGCTCGGTTTACTCTCCCAGATAATTAAGCCTTTTTTTCGGAATTGATTTAATCATATCGCCCAGAATGTTAATCAGTCAAGTTAAGTATGACTAACTTTGGTGAACTTTTTGGCTAGGCAAGTCCAACTCAGTTTTCAACTTATGACGATCGTAGCACACCTAGTAAAAGACTCATCAGCACCCTTGATTTAAATCTTGCACCGTCTCTGAAGTCAAGGGAGGTTTTAGTCTCGCTTGACTTCAGCATTCCGTGTTTTTTATAACCGGGAGCACTGCGATCTAACGATCGGGTTGAGGTCAAAGCTTTTGTTGTTTGTCATAGCCGATCGAGGTCACAAATCCCTGATCAGAGCACATAATGTACAAACAGACCAGAACTAATAACGAGAGAACAGCCACATTTCAATTGTACGATCGCAGCCACCACTCTCGAAGAAAGAAGTGAGAGTGGGAGAGTGGGCGAGTGAGGGAGTGAAAAAATCGGCCTTCTTCCCTCTTCCCTCTTCCTTCAGCAGAAGAAAGCCTTTTAAACAAGTCCCTCAATTACCGGATGGAAGTAGAACGCCAGCGCCAAAACCGTATAAGCTGCCAACAGCAAAGTACCTTCTAGCCAGTTAGAGTTGCCGTCAGAACTGATAGAATTGGCGATCAGCACCGACACCGCAACCGCTACAAGTTCAAACGGGTTGAAATTCAAGTCCATCGGTTTGCCCAAGACAAAACCTGCCAAAACCAACACGGGCGCAACAAACAAAGCAATTTGCAAACTGGAACCCACGGCCACAGAAACCGACAAATCCATTTTATTTTTCATCGCTACCGTCACCGCCGTCGTATGTTCGGCAGCATTGCCAATAATCGGCACTAAAATCACCCCGGTAAACAGTGATGTCAGCCCCAAACGCGCTGTCGCTTCTTCGAGAGTACCCACCAACAGTTCCGACTCGACAGCTACCATCAGGGTACAGGCCAATAGCACCCCAATCCACAGTGGCAGATTGACTTTGTGGTCAGGACTGTCTGGTGCTAAGTTACTTTCGGCTAATTCTTCAAGCATTCCTATTTCTGCCACCCCTGCATCGTACAGATAACTGTGGGTTTTCATCGAAAACAGCAGCGTCAGCACGTAGACGATAATCAGGACTACAGCAACAGCGCTAGAGAGGTTCTGCATAGTTTCGGGAGGGATGCCAATAGAGGTGGCATTAACTGCCGTCGGCACCAAAATGGCAATCACCGCTAAGTTCATCGCTGAAGCGTTCAACCGGGCGACTGTCGGCTGAAATTCTTGTTCTTTGTAGCGCAAGCCGCCCAGCAGCATCGCAAATCCCATCACCAGCAGCAGGTTGCTCATAATTGAACCGGTGATGCTGGCCTTGACAACATCTATTAGTCCGGCGTTGAGGGCGACGATGCCGATAATCAGTTCCGTGGCATTTCCGAAGGTAGCGTTCAGCAAACCCCCCAAGTTGGCGCCGAGGACGACGGCGATTTCTTCGGTGGCTGTCCCCATCCAGGCGGCTAGGGGGATGATGGCTAAAGCCGAGGTGACGAAGATTGTGGAGGATTCCCAGCCGAGAAAGTGTCCGGCGATGGAAACCGGGATAAATAACAGCAGGCTGGAAATTATTGTATTTGTGTTTAGCATTTAGATTCTCAAAAGCTGTCAACTGACAATGATAGCCTGCGGGCAAATAAAAAAAAGCTTGGGTTCTGGAATTAAGCGTTCCGTCAATCGATTTTAGATTTTAGATACTTCGACTTCGCTTAGCACAAGTTTTAGATTGATGAAAGCGACCCGCACCGATAAATTCGGAGGCTGATACTCTGAGACGATCGCCCTCTTTGGCCCGCTAGCTGTTGGTCGCCGATCGATCGAGCTTTTGTACAGCGCGATCGCGAATCCCACGCAGTTGAAGCATAACTTCCAAAATCGCTATTTTTATCCGATATTTTACAGTATATTACAGTTGGTTGCCACATCTAAAATGCCATACCATAATCAAAGAAAAACTGTATTTATCAGTTGTTTTTTATTCAATTTTTTATAAAATTTTTAGTATTCAGATACAAATAAACACGCAACTACCGATAACCAACCGCTAGATTAATTAAGGAGTTTGTCAAAATGAACTTACCTGACATGACACTGCATATTCCTTCTGAAGATTTGCCGATCGCCAATTCGATCGCTGCTCCTGAAGTCACGCATCAGCTATCTGGAAACATCATCCTCACAACAGTCGATGACCTTTATAACTGGGCAAAAATGTCCAGCTTGTATCCGCTGATGTTTGGGACTGCCTGTTGCTTCATTGAATTTAGCGCCATGCTGGCAGCCCGTTTCGATTTGGATCGATTAGGTGTATTTCCCCGGATGTCTCCCCGACAGGCAGATTTGATGATTACCGCTGGCACCATCACGATGAAGTATGCTCCAGTTTTGGTGCGCCTGTACGAACAAATGCCAGAACCCAAATACGTGATTGCAATGGGTGCTTGCACGATTACAGGCGGAATGTTCAGTGCAGATTCTCCGACTGCTGTCCGCGGTGTAGACAAGTTAATTCCCGTGGATGTCTATGTGCCAGGATGCCCGCCCCGCCCCGAAGCGATTATGGATGCGATCGTCAAACTCCGCAAAAAAATTGCCAACGAAAGCTTCCAAGAACAGGCACTGAGGGAACCAACCCACCGCTATTACAGTCGCCCTCACGGGATGAAAATCGTCTCACCAACCCACGAGGGAAAATACCTGGAGACTTCAGCGCGACAGATGGCGCCAAAAGAAATTACATCATCGGGATTGCCAACAGTCCAACAGTTTCAATTAACTTCTTATACCTCTCATGATTGATATTGGACTGACTCATATAGCCCTTCCGGTTTCAAATGTTGATCGCAGTATCGAATTTTACTTCAAGTATGCTGGAATGCAAGTAGTTCACCGCCGCATCGATGCAGAAACTGGTGTTGCTGTGGTCTGGCTTTCTGACCGCACTCGCCCTTTTGTAATTGTGCTAATTCAAACAGACTCCGTACATCCCGTTCTGTCTCCCTGGGCACACCTCGGAGTTGGCTGCAAAAGCCGCGAATATATGGACGATCTCTGCGACAAAGCACGTCAAGAAGGCCTATTGCTTGAGGAACCAAAAGATGATGGATATCCGATCGGCTACTGGGCTTTTTTGCGAGATCCGGACGGTCACACGCTGGAACTATCCTACGGGCAAGAAATCGGATTTACAGTGGAGAATGCTACTTGATGTATAGAGCTGCGGCAGTGCTTTATCTCTGAGGATGTAAATTAAGCTGGGGAATACATTAAAAAGCAATGGGGAATGGCAATGAGGCAAGTTGTAATTGTGGGATCGGGGCCAACTGGTGCGGCACTTGCCTTACTGCTGGTGAAACGAGGTATTGCCATAACTTTGGTTGAGGCGGCAAAAGATTCCTACCGAGTGTTTCGCGGTGAAGGGTTAATGCCCAGCGGATTGGATGCGATCGCCCAAATGGGCTTATCCACAATGCTAGAAGGTGTTCCACACCGACAAATTGATGCCTGGGAGTTCATTGTGGGCGATCGGCAACTATTTCGAGTTGATGAGCCAATGGGGTCAAATCGACCTTGTACGCTAGTTTCTCAACCGCCATTCCTTGAAGCACTAATTGCAGAAGCTCAATTGCATCCAGAGTTTGAATTTATCCCAGGTGTTCCCGTAAAAGATTTACTGTACAGCAACGATCGCATTGCGGGTGTAAAGCTAGGAGATGGGCGAGAGATTCCTGCTGCACTTGTGATTGGTACAGATGGTAGAAACTCGGTTGTACGACAGCGTGCAGAATTAGAGTTAGTAAAACAGCAGAATAGTGTAGATGTTCTGTGGTTTAAACTTGCCGCTCATCCTCGGTTTGTGGCGGATAATGTATTTTATTCCATCCTGAATGGCGGTAGCGGATTTAGTGTTTTTCATGGGGCAGAATCAGGAAAACTTCATCTGGCTTGGGTTTTATCTGCCGATGACAAAACCGATTGGAAACACACAGACTGGGCAGAAACTTTCGCATCGCTATCGCCTGCGTGGATGGCAGAACATTTCCGCAACTGTGCCGATACGATCGAATCTCCGATGCGATTATCTGTTGTGGTTGGTCGCTGTCCGTGCTGGCATCGACCAGGAATCATACTTTTGGGGGATGCTGCACATCCCATGTCTCCGGTTCGCGCTCAAGGAATTAACATGGCGTTCCGCGATGTCATTGTTGCGGCCAATCACCTTGTACCTTTATTGAAAGCAGGGGCTAATTACGAGGATATTGACTTAGCATTATCGGGGATTCAGGCAGAACGCGAACCAGAAATTATTCGCGCCCAACAACTGCAAGCACAAGAAGCGTGGAAAGGCGAACAACTGCGAAAAAATGGATTATTGCGTTTATTGATGATGCAAACTGCTCCCTTTTTGGGTGAAAATATTAAACAATTTTGGGTGAAAGGACAGTATGAATTGCGCCAAGGAGTAACAGATGTAAAATTGGTTGTGTGAAAAGAGGAAATTCAAAGTTAGGAGAAAATTGTATGCGATCGACAAATATCAAAGGACCGATCGGCACTATTCACATCATCGAAGCCAGCCCCCCTGTCACCGCTGCGGAATCCGAGGCGCTGCCGGTGGTGTTTGTGCACGGTATGACGGTTTCCGCGAGCATCTGGGAGGCGCAGCTTGCCCATGTCGCCCGTACCCGACGCGCGATCGCCCTTGATATGCGGGGACACGGCGATTCTGCACCGCCGGAAGACGGCAACTATGCGCCCGCCTCCTGTGCAGCGGATGTTTTGGCGGTACTGGATGGGCTAGGACTCGATCGAGTGGCGATCGTCGGGCACAGTTTTGGTGCTTGTATTGCCCTCGCCACAGCAGCCAGCGCACCGCACCGCATCGCGCAGTTGATCCTGGCAGACCCACCTGGAGATTTTACCAAGGTGCCTGCAGAGGTGCACGAGGCACGGATCGTCCCCTACCAGAGAGCTCTGGAGACGGAGGATTGGCGGGCTGCTGTGGAAACCAGCTTCAACGAGGCGCTGACAGGAAGCAGGACCCAGACGCGCGATCGGATTCTCGCTTGCTTGGCGGCGACTCCACGGGATTGTCTGCGTGGAATGTATCGCGGGATGTTTCCCTTTGAAGCTGTTGATGCTCTCGATCGCTACCTAGCAGCCCCTGGAACACGGGCCCACGCCATTATTGCTCCCTCAAACACTTTCCCCTTCAGCCTCCACATCCTCCGTCCCACACTGACGACAACTACGATCCCCGATACTGGACACTGGCTGATGCTGGATGCGCCAGAAGCCTTTGCTAGGGAACTTGATATCTGTTTGGAAGGTGTTTAATATAGGTTTCGACAAAATCTGTTAGTTTTAGCACAATTCATCGAGAGTTAAGTTGTGGGGGTTTTTGAGGATGAAGGCGTTGTTGTCTTTGATTAAGTCACCGCTACAGAGAATCGGTAAGCGTTCTTGATAAGCTTTAATCGCCAGGATGTAATCTTTGTCTGCGAGGGAGGTTTGAATTTTCCGCAATTTGTCAGCTACCAGGCCGAGGAGAGTAATTTCCCCACTTAATTTTTGGGTATTTGGGGTGTGAATTTGCATAACAATTCCCTGAATAGTCATGTTGGGAATGCGGGTAATTAGTTCGCTTAAAATTTCAATTTGAGGGCGATTTTCTGCGTTTTCTAGGGTTTGGATTGCCTCGCGGATGCGGGCTGCATAATCTCCCAGCTTTTCCCGGTTAGGTAGCAATATTTCAAATTTTTCTGCATCGGCTGTTGGTTTGTGCCAAAGTGTGGCATTATCTAAGAAAGGTTGGTCTTCATGCCAGCCGTGAGTTTGTAAGTAATTTCTCAGTTTATTTAGCTCAATTGTTTCGAGAGTTTGGCTATCTTTTACGGTGATTTTCATGGTTGAACTCCTTGGCTAATTCCCTCCATAATTGACTGAAGGGCGGCGACTGTAAATTGGTTGGTTCTGGGGATGGCGACGGTGACAGCGTTTGTGTTTTGTGTTTTTGGCTTTCCCCGCAGCGATATCCAATATCCGCAGCCTCTGATGCAGAGTTCTGTTTCGGACTGGGTTAACCATTCTTCGGGTGTTTCGGGGATTAAAACGACAACTAAAATTCGGGGAATGGCGAAGTTATCCATTCTTAAGTCGTCGTAGTTTTTGAGCTTGAGGGGGTAGCGGATGGAGTTATCGTCTTGGATATCTCTTGATGTAGATTTTAACTGCAATTCTAAGCGAGGTGCTCTGATGCGGCCAGTCCCGCCTTTCGCAGCTACTCCCCAGTCTACGCTGTCATCGTCTACGAAGGGTTTGTAGAGGGAATAGCCGGCAACGGTGGTGACAGCTTGCAGGTAGATGTTGCTGAATTGTTCTTTTTGTTGGTTGATGTCCACTTCAATGTTTTGGCGATTAAATCTAAACCATATATTCTTGGGTTAATACCCTAATTCGCTGGCTTGAAGATCAGCCTTTACCCAATCGACAGGCTGTGAGGTTTGATTTCTGATTATTGGTTGGTATGTACCATCATACCCAAGCATCTTAAAAACAATGCGTACCAGAATATCGTATAAATGATAAGTAATTCTTACAACATCATGTATATCGTATGTTTTTTCTTGGAAGCTAAAGTCACCCGTATGCACTGCAATTCCACGATATCTAGACATAACACTGCTCCAATGAGTCCTTCCATCAGCTCGTGGGTTACTTTGATAGTAGGCATCAATAATGTCAGCATCATGTAAACCCAAATGCTTTAGTAAGTCAGTTACAGCTAGACCGAAATCCCTGTCTATGTTGCTAGAGTTAATCGTTTTATCAGCAATTTTGTTAAGTAACTTGCTTTGCCCTGAATCACTTGCAGCTTGTCCCACAGAACGAATATCTTGTGCCGCAGACTTAAGAGTTTTTTTGACGAACTCCTTATAATCATCATCTAAGCCAAGAAGTAAATTTTGTGTGTCTAGCTTATAGTGCTGACATAAATAATCAAAGGCTCGACAAATTTTATTTAGCTTGTCTTCAATAGTAAGGCTATGTGAACTGCTTTGAACTAGGTCAAATATTACAGAACCTAGAGGTTCTTTTCCATAAGGCGTTGAAGACTGAGCGCCGGTGAGTAAATAGCCAGTTCCCTGATTATATTGTTCCGAAATAGTAGTGTGTCCTCTTGAAAATTTTGGCTGACCGAATCTCTTATGGATGCGTCGGACAAGCCCACCATTAGCATCTCTAAATTCAATCCAAGGAATTCCTACCTCCGAACCAGTAGCAAGACTCAGTAAAGGGAGAAGACCGAATGGTAGCCAGTTCGTCAATTTATCTATGTCAATGGATTCAGAGCCAACTTCCCCAACCATTACCGCTGTGATTGTACGTTGCACCTGACCCGAGTACAGCTTTTTTTTACGTTCCTTAAAATCAAGCAATTTTTGAATAAATCCCTTAGTTCCTTTGAAATCAAAGACAATTAAACGATGAATATTGAAAAAAAGCTTCCTGAATAATGGTGTCCATGTAGTATTCTCTGCATCGTCAAGCCTGGGAAGAATACGCAGGGGATGGCAATCAAGCTGTGAATTTAGCTGAGTAAAATCTGAGATTAAGTTAAATATTGGAAATACCCAATATTTAGGAATTTCAGCATTTATATTGTCAAAATATGAAGGAACCAAATAAAATTCAACTCTCGTGTTATCCCCGCCCAAAGCAATGCTAGGCTGGTAGACTATACTTCCCTGTGCGGAATAAATCCCATCGGGAGTATTGACAGTTAAACTTTTACACGGGTTGCTTCCTAAACGATTTGTAAAAGAGAAACGACCCTCTTCCTCTATGGGGGTATCTGCATTAAAAAATTCTATAAAACCAACGCGGAGGGGCTGTTCTGTATAGCAGTTGGCTACGTTCATTTCGATACTGGAGTTGCCGAATTCATCAAAGGAAACTTTAACCAATCCTTCGATATATCCTTTAGGATTTTCAAACTCAGCCCGTCCTTCTCCTTCATAGTCAATGTTGGTTAAGAACCAAGTGTTATGGACAACGTTATTGTTTTGATTGGAACTCATATCATTACTCGTGGCATTTTTTCTATTGGTTTAACTCGATTTTATTTTTAAAAATACTTGGTGATTTCACCTCACGAATAACTGCAAACCTGCGGGCTTTCTCCTGATTCATCAGATAGCATGAACTAACACATTTCGACTCCATCCTTGCTTGATAGTATAGCGAAGGTAGCACTCGCGCTCAACAGGAGCTTTCACAGCATTCAGAATGCGGAGATTATGCCCCAATGAATTTCTGCAAGAGGTGCTTGCACTAGGCGATCGCCAGAAACCTAGTTTTTTTCCAACTTCGCCGTCAAATGCAGCATCTTCTCGTCCAAACCCTCCTCCTCCTCCTCCCATGCCTCCGCCCCCACATACCTCTCAGGAGTTAAAACCTAACACTTACCGTTTTGCTTTTTTGTGGCCTTTTGACTCCGCACCAGTGTTACAACTCTTCTGGAAAGTACATTTGCAGCCAATCTGCCCCGCCCTAACCCAACTAGCCTAACTTCTCCAGAACTTAGGTAAAAAGCACCTAAAGTATGATGCGAAACTCGGGCAAAACTCTTATTCTATAAATCGATCGGGCATTAAACCGATATCCCCAACCGCCAAGATTTATTGCCAAAAATTAAATCTTTCCGGCGAAAAGTTGCTATTTAATGAATAAGACTTTACAATCCAGCAATGTAAATCAAAATCTCAATGAGCAGCCCTGCAAGCACAAACCCGAAAGGGGTCGCAAGTGCCAAAAAGCAGCAAAAGCTACCTTTTTTAATTCTTTCAACAGCAAAGCATTGGCAGAAAAACCCAGGGATCGACGGTTGGCATCTTGGAACGAATGCTTTGCTCGCAATACTACAAATGTATCAAAACTTGTCAGCCAAATTTAGTCCTAACAGATGCCTAGCTGTAACTCTTGCTGCGTAAGGTTTCAGTTTCTAATTAGGCTGGTTTTATTGTCTTTAACTACTTGAGTGAGGATTTGCCCGCATGGTTTCGATTTCTACTACTCAATCCGATGTGCTGCCTTTGTCTTCGCCAACCGTAACGGCTGCAACCCAAACCAGCGTGGCTGCTGCAACTGGGGTGTGCGTGACGGTTCACGGTCACTTTTACCAGCCACCCCGGGAAAACCCTTATCTGGACGCGATCGAACGCCAAGCCAGCGCCTCTCCCGCCCACGACTGGAACGAACGCATTGACATCGAGTGCTACCGCCCGAACGCCTTTGCCCGCATACTCAACGATCGCGGCGAAGTCACGGGGATCGTCAACAACTACGAGTATATGAGCTTCAACATCGGGCCGACCCTGATGAGCTGGCTCGAACGCTACGACACGGAAGTCTACCAGCGGATTCTGGAAGCCGATCGCAAAAGCTGTCAGCGGCTCAACGGTCACGGCAACGCGATCGCCCAAGTCTACAATCACATCATCATGCCTCTCGCTAACGAGCGAGACAAATACACCCAAATTCGGTGGGGGATCGCAGATTTTCGCTCCCGGTTCGATCGCGATCCCGAAGGAATGTGGCTCGCCGAAACCGCCGTAGACTACGCCACCCTCGAAGTTTTAGTCGCTGAAGGCATCCGCTTCATTGTCTTAGCTCCCTCCCAAGCCGAACGCTGCCGCCCGCTAATCGGGCAAAACCACGAAGGAGAACCAGCGGAAAATTCCGAATGGCACGAAGTCGGCGGCGGTCAAATCGATCCGACTCGCCCGTACCGCTGCTATTTGAAGCCGGAAATGCGGTTGATGGCTGACCACCAACTCTCGCCGCTGAGCACTCACTATTTTGGCCGCCAGCACTCCCAAAATTCCGAAGCCCCACCTGCCAACACTCCCTACATTGATATCTTTTTCTACGACGGCCCGATCTCGCGGGATATGGGCTTCAATGACGTTCTCAGCAGCAGCCACCACTTGGTCGGGCGCTTGGGTCAAGCAGTACGCGGAGACCACCGACCGGCTCAATTAATCTGCGTGGCGACGGACGGCGAAACTTTCGGCCACCACAAACACAGTACGGAAAAATGCCTCGCCTACGCCTTCACAGAAGAGTTTCCCCGTCGAGGCTGGACGGTGACGAATTTTGCTCATTATTTAAGTCAAAATCCGAGCGCTTGGGAAGTGGAACTCAAACCGGTGACGGCCTGGAGTTGTTCTCACGGGGTCGATCGCTGGCAAGATGATTGCGGCTGCGGTGGTGGCGGCGGATGGCACCTCAAATGGCGCCGCCCTCTGCGGGATACTCTGAATTGGCTGCGCGATCGACTGATTCCGATTTACGAAGAAGCGGGGCGCAAACTGTTGTGCGATCCCTGGAAAGCCAGAGATGAATATATTGAGGTCATCCGGGATCGATCGCCCGCTAACGTTGACAGTTTCCTTCAACGCCATCAAGTGCGCCCCCTCGATGCCGGAGAACAGGTGGACGCCCTGCGACTGCTGGAAATGCAGCGCCACACGCTGTTAATGTTCACTAGCTGCGGCTGGTTTTTTGAAGAAATTTCGCGGCCAGAAGGCGTGCAAATTCTGCGCTACGCGGCCCGGGCGCTGGAATTGGCGGGCGAAGTTACCGGCGTGCAGCTAGAAAAGGATTTTGTCGCTCAACTAGCCCTCGTACCCAGCAACGTTGAATGTTTTAAAACAGGGGCAGAAGTTTACCGCCAACTGGTGGTGACAGCCCAAATTAGTCTCAAACAAGTGGCCGCCCACTACGCAATCAGTTCTCTGTTTGCCAAATACTCCCGCGAAGAGCGACTTTACTGCTATCAGGCCCAGCAGGAAGACTTCCAAATTCAGCGCATGGGCTCGATGACTCTGGCTGTGGGTCAATTGCAGTTAACCTCGGAAATTACGCGGGAAACAGAGGTTTTTGTGTTTGCTGCGTTGCACCTCGGCGGCTGGGACTTCCACTGCTGCATTCAGCCTTTTGGCAGCCGCCGGTCTTACACTATGCTCAAAGAGCGGTTGTTTGGGGTTATGCAAGAAGCTTCGGCGGCCCACGCGATTCTGGAAATGGTGCGCCTGTTTGGGGATCAGTCGTTTAGCTTGCGGGATTTATTCGCTGAGGAACGCCACCGGATCGTGCAGTTGCTGAGTCAGGAAAATTTGACTCGGTTGGATCAGCTTTACACTCAGGTTTACCGCGAAAATTACGGGGTGATGATGGCGTTCCACCGCGACGAGTTGCCGGTGCCGGTAGAGTTGCAGGTGGCTGCTGAGGTTGCTTTGGGACACCGCTGTTTGACGGCGGCCAAGGCGCTGGAAGTGGAAACGGAGGATGTGGAACCGCTGCTGGCAGAAATTGAGGCGATCGCCACTGAAAGCGGCCATCTCCGCTGTCGGTTGAACGTTCCCGAAGTCAAGGAAATTTTGGAAAAGATGGTTTGGCGATCGCTAGACAGGCTGCTGCAAGCAGGATCGGGTGTGGATGAGCGCTCGCCTGTCAAGTTGGAAGCTGATATCCGCACGATCGAGCGTTTGATTGCTGTGGGCGATCGGCTGAGTTTAGGCTTGTGTTTGGACAAATCGCAGGAACTGTATTTCGATTCTCTGTACAGCCAAATTGTGCCTCTGTGCTTGGGCTGGCTGCAACGGCAAGATGCCTCGGCGGACGAAAATGCGGTGGCTGCTGTTGCCTTGGAGATTGCACGTTCAGGCGGCGGCTGGGAGTTGTCTTCGATCCGGCAGTTGCTGGAGTTGGGTCAAACCTTGGCTGTTGATGTTGAGTGTTGGTTAAATCAGTTAAGTAAATAGTTTTCTGATTAGCCTGCATCTATTCCCGCCCTTGAGAATCCGCCCGATCGAGCTTGAAATGCCGATCGGGCCTACGGTTTCAACCGAGAATAGATCGGCCTGGATGCCTCCATGCCGATCGTGGCGGGCGCTCGAAGCACCGACAGAGAACCGCCAATTTTGTTTAAGTTTTCGCTCTACTTATGTGGGAAGATAAAAAGACTGTCCCCAAAGCGTACAGGTGTTCTGCACTTGCGCGCTTTGTAGAGTTTGGAAGAAAGAACACTAAGTTTAAATTTATGAAAGTTGGCGATCGCGTTTGCATTAAAAACTCTGTTGTTGTCTACCACCATCCTGAAAATCGCAGTCAACCATTTGATATTAAGGGTATGGAAGGAGAAGTCGTGGCGATCGTTCAGGAATGGCACGGCAGACCTGTAAGTGCCAATTGGCCGATTCTAGTTCAGTTTGACAAAAAATTTAAAGCTCATTTCAAAGAAGATGAGGTTGAATTGATCTCTTCTGAAGTCTAGCTGTTTGATCCCCGACTTCTTAAAGAAGTCGGGATCTTGGGTCTCGGTTGTTTAAAGTGGGATTAAGTTAATATTCGTAATTTATTTAATCCTTAATTTTTCGACCCTCTGCGGCTGAACCAACCTAAAATATTCCAATCTCCCTGCATTTTCTGCAATTCCTGCTGATGCTGCTTGGCTGTAGCGTAATACCACTGGCAGTGAAGTTCTAGTTCTTGACGGTACTTAATTTCGTCGTAAAACTCGCGGACAATTTGGTGTCTCTGAAAAATTTCGGCCGCGGGAGTCGGTTCTGGGGCAATGTTTTGCAACTCGTGGGGCAGCATGATTGTTTGGGGGCGACGGTGGCTAATATTGGCTGTATTGACTTTAAGCTAGCACACTCAATCGATTTTAGATTTTAGATTTTAGATTTTAGATTTTAGATTTTAGGTTTTAGATTTTAGATTTTAGATTTTAGGTTTTAGATCGTATCCCTTTGATTTAGAATCTTATCTGATGAAGTTTTGTAGGGGCCGGTTCGCCCAGATATTTGATAAGTATAGACAAATTATATAAACCCGCCCCGCCCCTATAATTGGGATGCAACCGGATTTGATATGAGTTTAAATTCTTCAATCTAAAATCCAAAATTTAAAATCTAAAATTCTGTTAAAGCCATCCCCGCAGCCGATAAACGATTAAGCCGATGTATTCTTTCAAAGCTTTAGTTGACTGGTTTAACTGATAGGTATCCGGCAATAAATCCAAGGCGACTGCTTGCCAATTGCTTTGGGATGCTGCGATATCCTGCTTTGTGATCTGAAAGTCTGTTGGTACCGCAATTGCTTTTATTCCTTGACGCTGGAAAATTAAGAGCGATCGAGTCATGTGCATCGCCGATGTCACTAGCAAAACCGGCCCTTTTATAGCTTTAGCATCTAAAATTTTCCGCACGTTGACGGCATTTTGATAGGTGTTGTGTGAATCGGGGTCTTGCAGAATTGCTGATGCTGGTACGCCCATTGTTTGGGCAATTTCTGCCATGTCTGCTGATTCGGGAGGCCCGCCACCTTTCCAATCTACTCTACCGCCGCTGAGAATTAGCAAAGGAGCTTTGCCTTGCCGATAAAGTCGGGAACCGTAGATTATTCGATCGCCCGCTTCCGCTAATTCTACCCAAGGACGGGGAGGTAAAGCTGCTTTGACACCGCCGCCCAAGACGATAATCGCTTCAGCTTGGGGGAGTTCGGCGGTTGGTAAGTTTTGCCATTCGAGCGATCGAACTAACGATTTTGAAACCCAACCGCTACTTCCGAGCAGTAAAATAATTAGAGCCCCAGCAATTGGCGCCGCCGCCCATTTGGGACGCTTCCAAAGTGTGATTAAAGCCGCCATCATTAACAGGCAACTCAATCCCAAAGGATAAATAAACAGCGGCAAGAGTTTCGATAGAAATACAAACATTCAATTGGAAATTGGCATTGGGAAATTGTACGCTCGCGTAGCCGAAGTATTGGGTATTGGAACGAAGGGCATTAGTGAATGTTAACGAATGACTAATGACTAATGACTAATGACTAATGCTAGCGACGATCCTCTGGCCCAGATAACCAGCCAAACAATGTAGCAGCATCAGCCCTAGAGGTTCTGCTATATTTATGGCCGTCCCTTTGCACTACTTCTTTATTGAGGATAGCATCCGAGGTTTTGTCCTGGGAATTCATATTCGGGTTGAGTAGTAATTCGTTGTGCCACCAAGCGACAATTAAACCTGCTGCCACGCCGCCGAGGACACCAAGACCGAGACTCAGGGGCAGCTTACATCCTACTAAGCGAAACCCAACGGTAAACAACACAAACCATATCAGCGCGGGGCTAAACCCCTTGGAGTCTCCGGTAAATTTTGGCATAAGCTGCAAGTTGTGTTTGTAATAACACAGAAAGATATTTACAATATTAGCAGACAATCAAATTGCCAAGGGCGATCGAGCTACAACTACTCCCCACAAATCTCGTTTAATTGTACCTCTAAGTCTGGGGCGGTATTGACAATTTTTACAGAAATTTGCTCTAATTCTGTAAAAGGTTCAAAAGCTGCTTGCTGCGAACTCAATAGTTCGGCTGTCGCGTCTGCAATATCGCCCCTGCGCTGTTGCAGGCGTTCTCGCAATACTTCAATTGGTGCGGTGCAGTAAATGATTTGAATGGGCAAGCCGTGGGATTGAGCCTGATTAATTGCATCGGTTCTCAAGTTTTGGCGATCGAACTTGGCATCTAAAATCACATTCCAACCTCGCTCAGCCAAAATTATCCCCAACTCTAACAATCTACCATAGGTCTGCGCGGTCATTTCAGCCGAGTACAAATCTTGCCCCCCGCGTTCATTTAAAGGAATTCCGCCTAAATGTTTGCGAACCGCATCGGATCGAATGTGAATTGCCCCTGTGCGTCGAGCCAAATATCGAGCTGCTGTACTCTTGCCAGAACCAGACAAACCAGACATCAAAGTTAACTTTCCCCGGTGCGGTTTTGTGTATTGCCAAGCCAGTTTATAGTAATGAGCAGCCGTTTGTGAAATCTCTGCTTTTTGGGCTGTTGAAATAGCAGAATCGTCCAACATTAACGAAGTTACTTTTGCTCTAACATAAGCTTGACGGCTCAAATACAGAGGCAACAGTTGCAGTCCTTCCCAGTCCCCTGTTTGTTCGATGTAAGTATTGAGAAAAGCATTGCCTAAGTCTCTGCGCCCCCGCGATTCCAAGTCCATTACTGTAAAAGCGACATCGTACATCACATCAACAAAGCGAAAAGGCTCGTTAAATTCAATGCAGTCGAATAGCAATATTTTATCTTGCCAGAAGGCTATATTCCGCAAGTGCAAATCTCCGTGGCACTCGCGAATTTTATTCTTGGCAACCCGAATATTAAATAACTCTTGATTTTCCTCAAAAAACGCATCAGTATAATCTTTAGTTTCCTGAAAATGTGCCTGAGTCTGCGGCCCGCCAATATATTTTTGCGAGATCAGGTAATTGTTGTCTATTGCTGTACGAATCTGACTGACTTCGCCAAATGTGCGAATGTAGCTATTACTATTTGCCGTGCTGTGAAACTTGGCAACTTCCCGGCCTAAGTCTGCCATAATTTGCTCGGTCAAAAGTCCGCGTTCCAACAAGCTGAGCAACAGCGAATCTTGAGGAAATTCTCGCATTTTCAGCACGTATTCTACAGCAATCTCGCCAGAATTTATAGCAGGTAAGTTGCTGCCCAATTGAAATAAATCCCCAATTTGAACAATTGGCAAAACTTCTAGATAAATTTCCGGTGCCGTGCGTCGGTTCAGCAGCAATTCTTCTTTGCAGAAATGCTGCCGTTTCTCCAAAGTTGAATAGTCCAAAAAGCCAAAATTGACTGGTTTCTTGATTTTGTAAGTATAATCTCCTGTCAGCAGGACAAAGGAAGCGTGAGTCTGAATTAGCTGCACTGGTTCTGTCACCCCGTGCGGGTAAAACCCGGGCTGCAACATTTGCTGAATCAGCGGTGGGAGACAAGTCATAGCGATTTTAGATTTTAGATTTTAGATTGGGGATTTTGGATGGTGAATTTTAGATTTTAAGTTGGGGACTTTAGATTGGGAGTGGGGATGTTGACTTTAATCCGATTTATTATAGAGTTGATAGTTAGTGTAAAAAAAAGCAGCGATGACAGAAAATAATCAAGATTCCCGTTCCGTGGATGTGTTTGGCGTAGGCAATGCCCTTGTAGACATCCTAGCATTGGTGGAAGATGAATTTGTACTCGGCCACGGGCTGAATCGCGGCGGGATGACGCTGATGAATTCGGAAACGCAGGGGGGGATTTTGCACGATTTAGAACACAATTCGCTGCAAATGCGATCGGGGGGTTCGGCGGCAAATACGATGATTGGTTTGGCTCAGAGCGGCGGTAAAGCGTATTATTCGGGGAAGGTTGCTAAGGATACTAACGGCGAATTTTATCGGCAAGATTTGCTGGCGGCGGGGATTGATTTTAATGTGCATCCTGCTGCTGAGTCTAAGGAACCCACTGGTACTTGTGTGGTGCTGACTACGCCGGATGCGGAACGCACGATGTGTACTAATCTGGGGGTTTCTACTACTCTGGCGACGACTGATATTGATGTCGATCGACTGGCTCACTGCAAGTACAGTTATGTTGAGGGCTATCTTTGGGATGCTCCCGATCCGAGAAAGGCTAGCATTGAGACGATGGAACAGTCTAAGCGTCTGGGTGTAAAGGTGGCTTTTACTTTTTCGGATGGCTTTTTAGTCGATCGCTTTGCTGATGATTTTCACAAGGTGGTTTCGCAATATTGTGATGTAATTTTTTGCAATGCTGATGAAGTTCGGAGCTTTTTCAAGGAGGAATCTCTGGAAGAGTGCGCTCGGAAAATGAGCGAGATTTCGGATTTGGCTTTTATCACTAATGGGGATAAAGGCTGCATGGTGGTGGAGAACAAACAGATTGTTGATGTCGCTGGATTTCCGGTAAAGGCGATCGATACTGTGGGTGCTGGAGATGCTTTTGCTGGCGGTGTTTTGTTTGGAATTACTAACGGTTTGAGTTCTACACAAGCGGCTCGCTGGGGCAATTTTTTGGCTTCTAGGGTGGTGCAGATTCATGGGCCTCGACTTGAGGGTTCTCAGGCTCATCTTTTGAGTGAGGTGATTTCTGGTTAGGAATTGAAAGGGGCGATCGCACTTTGTGGATTAAGGGCGATCGCTCTTTTTAGCAACCGCAGATGAAGGCGGATGAACGGGGATCAATGCAGATGGAATAAGGGCGATCGCACTTTTTTGAACCCCAGATGAAAACTGACACGAAAAAGCCGATCGCTATTGCTAAAATAAAATTTAACGACTGTTTATTTCTCACCAGATTATGACTATCATTGAACAGATTTACGCGATCGTCAAAACTCTTCCCCAAAACCAAGCTAGCGAAATTCTCACTTTCGCTGAGCTTATTCGTGCCAAGTACCTGAATGCTGTCGGGGCGACAAGTCGCCTATAACGCTGATAGAATAAGCCTCATAGCTCTTATGCCTTGTTGATAATTAGGTAGTTTATGTGGAGACAAAGACATTAATTCAACAACAACCTGCCAATTATTAAACATCGAATCGACCCATGATTCACCCCAGAGTCCAATATAAAAAGTGCTATGTCTAGCATATTTTCTGTGGCTTTCTGTTTTTCTGCCTAGATATTCTTGAACTTGCTTTGATTTAATAGACCTCTTGCGAAAGTCTCAGACGAGCGCTAGTTTGTCTTCAAAAAAAGTTCATAATTATAAATACCAGCG
>NZ_JAUBPI010000066.1:0-34995 GCF_036700645.1 Microcoleus sp. S36b_A4
AATGACGAGGGGGATCCCTGTGTATTTTGTTTTTTTTGTCAAGTACAATTTATACCAAATTAGATGAGCTTACCCTGGCATTTTTACCCCAATTTGAAGTAAATTTGACCTATTGTGATCTAGAATACTTTAGATGTGGGAAAAATTACTGTCGCTAGGAATTTCGATCGATCGCAAAAACGCCGCACTTTCTTCGGGCAAAGCAGTATTGATAAACATCCCGCTGCCCAACTCAAACCCAGCTTGCTTGGTGACTCTGGGAATAATTGCGATATACCAGTGAAAGTATTTTGTTCCCCCTTCGGCGATCGGTGCCGATCGAATATTATAGTTGTAATCAGGATTGTTCAATCCGTAATAAAGCTTAGCCAGTACAGTTTTCAAAGTATCAGCAAGATCCGTAATTTCCCCATCAGTAATTTCATCAAACGAAGAGGAATGTCGGCGCGGAAAAATCCAAGTGTGAAACGGTGAAAGTGCAGCGTAAGGGATAAAAGCCACAAAATGTTCACTCTCACAAATCACTCTTTCTCTCGCCGCTAATTCATCTTCCAAAGTCCGGCAAAACAGACATTCTCCCGTGTCGTCAAAATATCTAATAGCTTCGTCGATGCGGCTGCGAAATTGGCTGGGTACAACAGGCGTAGCAGCTATCTGCGAGTGGGGATGTTCGAGAGAAGTTCCGGCAGTTTCTCCGTGATTTTTGAAGATAATAATTGTTTCAATGTGGGGATTTTTTCTAATTTCTACATAGCGCTGGCGGTATACTAAAAGTATGTTTTCAACTTCTTCAACACTCAACAAAGCTGTCGTCAAATCGTGTCGCGGATGTTCGACAATTACTTCGTGCACGCCGATTCCCGCCATCGTGCGGTGAATTCCCGATGATATCCTCATCCATTCTGCTGTCGGGGAGAGGGCGGGATATTTGTTGTGAATTGCCCGGACTTTCCACCCAGTGCGTGAAGCGAAGCTATCCCGTAGGGAATCGCCCAAACGGCAAGTTTCTAAGGTTCCGTCTTCTTCATTTCCCACGCAAAACGGGCAATCGGCACGGTGGCGTGGCACTGCTGCTGTCCACTTTTTTTTGTTTGCGAATTGATCCGGTCTTGTCGCCCGTTCGGTGGCGATGATAACCCAATCTCTGGTAATTAAATTTTGTCTAAGTTCAGACACTTTTTTACCTTCAGTTGCAGGGTTTAACCGTTTATTATTGTATAAAAAAATTAGTATTTTGTCACTCCCTATTGCAGTTTTTTAACAAATCTTGATTTCTAAATCTCCGGCAGTTCCCAACAGAAGTTAACAACAGTTGGCCTCGACGATAGAATGCGATTAAGACTAAATTGTTACAGAATATCTGTCTAGGCAGTACAGGCAAGCACAGATTTCAACCGCAGAGATTAAGCCAACTGCAACTGCACATTCTGCAACTTGCAAATCGCTTTTAACACTTGCGCCAACAAGAGCGATCGCTCTCGGTCAATCAAATTCAATTCCGGTAAAATCTGATAAGTACAAGGATTTCCCCGCGTCACCCGCACAAACCGATAACTTTCGCCATTCGTCGTCAATCCCCAAACAGACGATTGCTGCTGCAAACTTTTATAAGTATAAGTCAGCAATTGGGGTAAACCAGTCAAAGGTGCGATCGCACTATTTTTCGCCTCCACTACCAAAATCCAAAACTGTGACGCCGCGAGTTCTGCATCCGGCTGATTTACCGCTAAGACATCTAAGCGCCCTTTAATTAAAGTATCCCCATCCTCAACCTCGATCGCGATGCTATCTTCCATTGTCAGCACGATCGGAATATCAAAAAATCCTGCTAATCTCATTAACGGTGAAAGCACTAAAAATTTAACGAGTTCTTCGGAAACTTTTCCTGCGGATAAGTAGCGTCGAAAGTCAGTTCTAATTTTTAATATTTCCTGCTGTTCTAATTCTAACAGCGCTTCCAGAGAGAAAAAATCGGTGAAGGCCTCTCCTTCTCGCTCTTCCAGTTTGAGAAGGCGGCGAACGTCATTTAGCGACAGTTGGCTTGCTTCTAAATTTTGGATCATGCTTTTCCCTATCATTCAGATTGAATAATTTTTTTCAAGCAGCTTCACATCATTGTACTATCAAACTAAAATTTATACAATATTTTATATAAAAGTTTTCCCAAAACGAAGCTCGATCGAACTTTATTTGGTCTCAAAAGTCGAGGCAATTATAATTTTCAAATAAACAGCCACAGCCCCAACATTTACACAATTCCCAAAATTCTTAACGAAACTCAAGATATTTTTGCACTCAATTGCGTACAAAATAGTTTAAAGAAGTAGATGCAGTTACAGAAAAAACAATGTCACAAGATACCATCGAATCAATTCTGCATGAAAGACGGCTATTTCAGCCGCCCGCTGAATTCTCCCAAAAAGCTCACATCAAAAGCCTAGAAGAGTACAAAGCCCTCTACGACAAAGCCAAAGCTGACCCCCAAGCATTCTGGGCAGAACTCGCCGCCCAAGAATTAGACTGGTTCCAAAACTGGGATACCGTGCTCGACTGGCAACCGCCTTTTGCTAAATGGTTTGTCAACGGTAAAATTAATATTTCTTACAATTGTCTCGATCGCCACTTAACCACTTGGCGCAAAAATAAAGCCGCCCTGATTTGGGAAGGTGAACCCGGCGACTCCCGCACCCTCACCTACGCGCAACTCCACCGCGAAGTCTGCCAAATGGCGAACGTCATCAAACAATTGGGAGTCCAAAAGGGCGATCGCGTCGGCATTTATATGCCCATGATTCCCGAAGCTGCGATCGCCATGCTAGCCTGCGCCAGAATCGGTGCAGTACACAGCGTTGTTTTTGGTGGTTTTAGTGCAGAAGCTTTGCGCGATCGACTTAACGACGGCCAAGCAAAACTCGTCATCACCGCAGACGGTGGCTTCCGCAAAGATACCGCCGTCGGCCTCAAAACACAAGTAGACAAAGCATTAGCAAATAATGCCACACCAAGCGTTACCAACGTTCTCGTAGTTCAGCGCACCAAACAGAAAATTGACATGGAACCAGGGCGCGATCATTGGTGGCACGATTTGCAAAAAGGTGTATCGGCAAATTGTCCCGCCGAACCGATGGACAGCGAAGATATGCTGTTCGTACTCTATACCAGTGGCAGTACCGGCAAACCGAAAGGTGTCGTCCATACAACCGGTGGTTATAACCTTTATACCCACATGACAACCAAGTGGATATTCGACCTTCAAGATACCGATGTTTACTGGTGTACTGCTGATGTCGGCTGGATTACTGGACACAGTTATATTGTTTACGGGCCGCTGTCCAACGGTGCGACAACTTTAATGTATGAAGGTGCTCCTCGCCCTTCAAATCCTGGCTGTTTTTGGGATGTAATTGAAAAATACGGCGTCACCGTTTTCTATACTGCACCCACTGCGATCCGAACATTCATGAAAATGGGCGAACACTTGCCCAACGCGCGCAATTTGTCATCTTTACGATTGTTAGGAACCGTCGGCGAACCGATCAATCCTGAAGCTTGGATGTGGTATCAGCGCGTAATTGGCAACTCGAATTGTCCGATCGTCGATACTTGGTGGCAAACAGAAACCGGGGGAATTATGATTACCGCTTTGCCCGGTGCAATTCCTACAAAACCCGGTTCTGCAACCCTACCGTTCCCCGGAATTGTGGCTGATGTTGTTGACCAAGATGGGGAACCAGTCACTAACGAAAGCGGCGGTTATTTAGTGGTAAAACATCCTTGGCCGGGAATGATGCGTACACTTTACAACGATCCCGATCGCTTCCGTCGCACTTATTGGGAATATTTGCACCCGAAAGATGGCGAATTCGTGTACTTTGCTGGAGACGGGGCGCACAAGGACAAAGACGGTTATTTCTGGGTAATGGGCCGCGTTGACGATGTAATTAATGTGGCCGGACACCGACTCGGCACAATGGAAGTTGAGTCAGCTTTGGTATCGCATCCAGCGGTGGCGGAAGCTGCGGTTGTTGGCAAACCTGATGAGATTAAAGGTGAGGAAATTGTGGCTTTTGTCACGCTGGACAACTCGCAGCAACCTAGCGATGAATTGGCTAAGGAATTGAAGCAGCACGTTGTTAAGGAAATTGGGGCGATCGCCCGTCCCGGCGAAATTCGATTTACTGATGCTTTGCCGAAGACTCGAAGCGGGAAGATTATGCGCCGATTGCTGCGTTCTTTGGCTGCGGGACAAGAGGTTTCTGGGGATACTTCGACTTTGGAAGACCGGACGGTTTTGGATAAGTTGCGGGGAGGTGCATAGGGGTATTTTTGCAACCGCAGATGTAGGCAGCTAAACACAGATGAACGCAGATATAATTACATTAGCGTTCATCTGTGATTGAATTGTTCGGTATAATTGAAATCGGGTGCATCCCAATTTTGTAAGGGATCTCGCATTCCGCCAGATAATTTATTAGTTATAAGCAGAGACTTACTGCCGGAATCCGAGAACCCCTACGAATATATTTGCAAAAATGAGATGCACCGATTGAAATCTTGCAGAATAGCCAGAAACCGGGTTTCTTTGGGTTTATTGACCATGATGTAATATTTACGGCAATATAGAGTGTAGGAATGTTAGAAAACCCTGGAAATAAAGTTTGGCTTGATGCAGACACAATCGTTGCTACTAGCGATCGGCAAGCTGCTATTCGTCGCTGCCGTGAGTTGGCAGAGTATAATGAATTAAGAGGCGAGGGGCGCTGCACTTTCTGCGGTGTCATTCTCAATAAGAGTGGTAAGTCATACCGCTGTATTTTTGAACGGGAGATAGAGGAATGAGTCAGATGTGGACTGAAGAGCAAATCAGACAAATAATCCCAGATATTGATTCACAGTTAGACGACAGCGATATTCCAACGGTGATTATTAAGGGTGAAGGTAGCAGTATTTTTCTCCAGTTTGAGAACCGTCGCGAGATTGAATTTTTGATAGCCCAATTATCTAACCTACTTATTCATCACGAGGAATTAGATATGGGAGTTACTGTTAAGGGGTATGTGACAACATTTGGTGAGTATAGCTCTCAATAGCCTGCAACACTACTTCTGAAAGAAAACGGCTTTGGATAAATGGCGGGCTGATTCCTAGGGGTATTTTTGCAACCGCAGATGTAGGCAGATGAACGCTGATGAACGCAGATAAGATTACATCAGCGTTTATCTGTGTTTATCTGCGGTTTACCAACTAGAAATCTGAGTTAGTATTATTATCAGCTAATTGAAGAGTGAGTTATCATAGAAAATACTTCAACATTTCTTGAGACGCGCCATGCTCCCAGAAACCGTACAGTTGCAAATTCCTTTTCAAGTCCTAGTAGATGTGATCGCCTCCCTCCAACTCGAAGAAAAACGCCGACTTTGGCAACTATTAAATGAAGAAATTACTCAAGCAGAAACCGACCTGCCCTCTCAAGTTCTAATTCAAAATAACAATGGGTCGGATTACAAACCCACAGGGGAAATCTTGACGGCGGCAGAAATACGCGATCGCTATCCCCGCGAGTGGGTGCTAATTGCTGATACTGAATCCGACGATTTATGGAATGTGATTCGCGGTGAAGTCTTAGCTCATTCACCGCAGCGAGAGGAAATAGACCGAGCTTTGACCAAATTTAAAGATGTCCGGTCAATTTCTATAGAATACACTGGCCCTATTCCTGATGACTATTCGGTGCTGTCGTGACTTCACAAAAACTTTATAGGTGCTCGCGTTACGGAAATTTACTCGTCTTAAAAGCTGCTGCCTCTAGCACAAGTAATACTGTCAGACAATTCAGATTATTAGTTGATACAGGCTCAACTTATACCGTTTTGCGGGTAAATATATTAGAAGCTCTTGGTTGCGATATCCAAAATCCTCTACGCAGAATTAGGACATCAGCAGGTGGTGGTATTGTGGAAGCACCAGTAGTAGCTGTGCCTTGGTTTAATTGCTTGGGCGAGCGTTTAGAAAAATTTCCTATAGTTGCCTACACGTTACCTGCGACCACTTTTGTAGACGGTTTGCTAGGGATGGATTTTCTTGCTCCTATGCAAGCTGTTATCTACGCTAAAGAGGGAGAGATTCGCATTCGTTTATGACTTATCTAGAACTTCTATATTTTGATGGCCGAAACTGATGCTGGGGAAGCTATTAGAGCGTTCCGTCGAGAGATGTAGCCGATCGCAAGCAATATTTGAACTTGGGTGGAGCGATCGCTTGCATACTACAGTTAGGCGATCGCTCTTTTGTTATCCAAAATTCATCGACGGCAAAAATAATTTGACCGAGTTTAGCACCCGGTTTTACACATTCCAGAAGAGCCATTATTCTTTCTCCTTATGCTATGTTAGATATTTTTACTGTAGCAATGAATTATTTGGCTCATCTATTCTTATCAAAAGGCACGCCAGAATCCCTGATTGGCAACCTCTTAGGAGATTTTGTCAAAGGAACGGCTGTCAACCTTTATTCCGATGAAATTAGAAAAGGCATCGATTTGCACCGCAAAGTAGATAGCTACACCGACTCTCACCCAATAGTGCGATCGAGTAAAAGCCTTGTTTGCTCCCACAGGCGCAGGTTTGCTGGAGTTTTGATTGACGTGTTTTACGACCACTTCTTGGCTAAAAATTGGCTGGAATATTCAGAAATTCCCCTCCGGGATTTTTCTCAGGATGTCTATAAAATCCTGCAAGACAACCGCGATATATTGCCTGAATCTCTCCAGCGGGTGCTGCCCACAATAATTGCCCGCGACTTGCTTTCATCTTATCAGGACATCGCCGAAATCGGCATCACTCTTACAAGAATGTCGGCGCGACTCAAACGGACAAATAACTTGGCAAGCGGCATAGAAGATTTGACAGCTAACTATCTGCGCTTAGAATCCGATTTTCGAGATTTTTTCCCCGACTTGATAAAATACGCCACACTTGACAAATATTAATACAAACAACAAAAATGACAGTTGCTATTGATAGCGAACTCGTGTATGATTCAACCGATACCTGCATGAAATCTCAAGTGCAACAGGGTCCAAAATATGGCAACCAGAATTCCGAACCTGCAAATAACTACAGTAGTTGATGGCGACAGCATCAAAATTTCTCTCAACGGCAAAACCGAGTCTCTGCGGCTGATTTGCGTCGATACAGAAGAAAGTCATCCGGGAGGCTCCAAACCTGTAACTGCGGCGGGGAAAGCAGGTACGGAAATGGCTAAAAAATACTTTGCGACAGCAGATGGCGGACTTGCTCAAATTGACATAGAATTTGATACAGACGATTCGGTTGAAGTGGCTCTACAAAAACACCGCGACAACTACGGGCGTCTCCTTTGTTACGTACATAAAGATGGAGAAAATTACAATCTTAAACTGATTGAAGAAGGCTGGAGTCCCTACTTTGTCAAATACGGGCGCTCCAGATTGTATCATCGACAAATGACTGAGGCAGAATCGGCGGCAAAAGCTTACAATCTGATGATTTGGAATCCGATTGTCAATGCCAAAATTCCCTCTCGCAACTATGCTAATTTACTGCCTTGGTGGTCGATGCGAGGCTCAATTGTTGAAGAGTTTCGGTTGTCGGAAGCAACGGCAGGAGCGCTTTCTTTGAGGTTGCACTACCCGAAAATATTAGCTGCTTCTGAGAAAGCTAAATCTATTACTATTTTCTGCGATTTGCAGGCTGGGATTAATAAATGGATCGGCGGCAGCGCTCTAATTCATGCTGGCTCAGTTTATCATAAATTAGATTTGTGGATACCAGATGCTGAAACTGATGAAATGGCTCCCTTGAAGCGGCTAATTGAGAAACGTTATGCGGGTCTGGGACGGGGATATGTGTATGTCAGTGGGAAGATAGAACAGTACAAAGGGAAGCCTCAAATAGTTTTGAAGGATATCAAACAACTTTCAGACTTTCCCCCACACAAGTGAATTTTACATAAATTTAATAAAAAAAATTGCAGGACAAATGGAACGATGAAGACTGTTCTCCGGGGAACGCGATTGAATTTTGGGCGATTCCCTACCGCAACGGGCTCGCACGCGCGTTCGGGATAGCTTGGCTTCACGCATTTTTTAAAATTTAAGTAGCATTATGGTTAACCATCCACAATTATTGTGTTTTTTTTATTAGGCTAAATCAATTCATACTATAATACTATCATCGCAAATCTGTAGCTGCCAATAGCTGCGACATCCATTCAAACTCCAGAGATTTAAAAGCTATGTGCCAATTACTGGGAATGAACTGCAATGTTCCAACAGATATTTGCTTTTCTTTTGAGGGTTTTTCTGCAAGAGGTGGCAGAACAGACGTTCATCAAGACGGTTGGGGAATTGCTTTCTTTGAAGGTTTGGGATGTCGCCTTTTTATAGACTCAAAACCTGCGATTGCTTCTCCGGTTGCAGAAGTAGTGCGTCGCTATCCCATTCATTCAACTAACGTCATTGCTCACATCCGCAAAGCTACGCAAGGCGCAATTGCTCTAGAAAACTGCCACCCTTTTATTCGGGAACTTTGGGGACGTTATTGGGTGTTTGCTCACAACGGAAATCTCGAAAACTTTTATCCAGAATGTGCCGGAGTTTACAAACCGGTTGGCAAAACTGACAGCGAAAAAGCATTCTGTTTGATATTAGAAAAGCTGCGTTCCACTTTTCCTCAAAGTAAGCCTGCTGTAGCGGAAATTTACCCGGTACTGGAGGAAATTACTAAAAGTTTGGCAGAACACGGAATTTTTAATTATTTACTTTCCGATGGAGAACACTTGTTCACCCACTGTTCTACTAATCTGCATTATATTGTGCGACAAGCACCTTTTGCTAGCGCTCACTCGATCGACGAAGATGTAACAGTCGATTTTCGGGAATTGACCAACGAGGACGATCGCGTGGCTGTTATTGCCACTTTCCCGCTGACTGATAACGAAGTTTGGACGCAAATTCAGCCGGGAGAATTGCTGGTATTTCAGGATGGTTCGCCGCTCAATTCTGGGCTGCTGGAGTTAAGTTAGCTAGATTTAAACTTACATCTTGTACCATTGTCAATAAGCTTTTTAGGAACAGGCATCTTGCCTGTTCTTGAGAATGGTGCAAAATGTAAGTTTAAACAAATTTAAAGCCTAAACAGAGCATCGAACCTGCTAAATGACCAGCTTTCCAGCTTGATTTATGAAGCCAGATTTGTCATTGCGCTTGACAGCGGCTAAGCCTTCGGAAAAACTGCCTACAGCGGAAACTTAGGGGCGATCGCCCACTAGCCTGCTTGATTGATATATCCCCACCCTTTTGGATGGGTAACTGCTGCTAAACCTTGATTAAAGGAGCGGGTATTGCACAATTAGAGGATGATTCTTGTAGGGTGTCCCGCCTTCAGTGAAAATACACCTGACTGGCTACGATATCCCATCCCACAAAACAATCAAAATCATCCCCCAATTATCCAACGGCTTCCCACTGTCCCCGAACTGACAACAAAGGGATTAATTCGGTTGAATAGCAGCTAAAATTTGTCCGGCTGTCACGGTTTGCCCCTTTTCACAAAACAACTGGGCAACAGTGCCCGCAACATCAGCAGTAATAGCAATTTCCATTTTCATCGCTTCCAAAATTAACAGGCGATCGCCCTCTGCAACCGCATCTCCAACATTAACCAGCACCTGCCAAACATTAGCCGAAACGTGAGCGACAACAGCCTCACAGCCGATCGGCAAAGTAACCTCTGCAGCCGTGTCAGAAGCCACATCTGCCGAGGATTCTGCGGCAGATTCAGCTTCAAATTCCCCGGAGGCGGCCCAGCGATCGCGCTCTGCATTAAATGCGGCCTGCTGCTGCGCTTTAAACTCAGCCGCACTGCCCGCAATAGAATGCAAAAACTCATTGTATTCTCTCAAATTAAAAGTGATTTCCTCAACCTTTAATTTAAACTTCCCTTCGATAAATTCTTCCCGACAGCGGTGCAATTCCTCATGGGAAACCGGATAAAATCTGATTTGATCAAAAAAGCGCAAAAGCCAAGGTTTACCAGACTGGAAATCCGCCGTTTGTTTGAACCGATTCCACATTTGCACCGTGCGGCCGACAAATTGATAACCTCCCGGCCCTTCCATGCCGTAAACGCACAAATACGCGCCGCCAATGCCAACTGCATTTTCAGGAGTCCAAGTGCGGGCGGGATTGTATTTAGTAGTAACCAAACGGTGGCGCGGATCGAGGGGAGTTGCGACGGGCGCGCCTAAATAAACGTCTCCCAAACCCATCACTAAATAGCTAGCATTAAATACGATTTCTCTGACTTGTTCGATGCTGTCAAGCCCGTTTATGCGGCGAATAAACTCAATATTGCTGGGACACCAAGGTGCATCCGATCGCACAGACTGCATATATTTTTCAATAGCCAACAGCGTTGATTCATCTTCCCAAGATAAAGGCAAGTGCACAATTCGCGCCGGCACTTCCAAATCCTCGATCGCCGGAAGTTCCGCCTCCGCCGCAATCAGCGCCTGCATTAGCTGCTGTTGCGAAATCTGGCGGCCCTCAAAGTGAATTTGGAGCGATCGCATTCCCGGCACTAATTCGATAACACCAGGCAACGGATTTGCTTTCAAATGTTCCATCAATGCGTGCGCCCGAAAACGCAAATTTAAATCCAGCACCAACGGCCCGTATTCAACTAGAATATATTTATCCCCAGCTTGACGGTAAGTAACAGCAACCTGTCCCGGAGATTCGGGAATTTTATGCAAAATTGGAGAAGCGGGAACTGCGGGCAATTCCTCCGCATTTTCCCCAAAAACAGGCAAACTAAAAGTAGCAATTTGCCTATTTTGTGCTAATTCCCGCTGCAAAGCTTCAGCAAAACTCAAACAGTGAAAGCGGATGCTGTCCCCCGGCTTCAGTTGCCCGATTTTCCACAGTTCCGACTTCACAATAGTAGCAGGACACACAAAACCTCCCAAACTCGGGCCGTCAAGACCGAGAATTACAGGCATATCGCCCGTAAAATCGATCGTGCCGATCGCGTAAGCATTATCGTGAATGTTAGACGGGTGCAAACCCGCTTCCCCGCCGTCTTGACGCGCCCAGGTGGGCTTCGGGCCGATCAGCCGAATGCCCGTCCGCGTCGAGTTGTAATGCACCTGCCATTCTGTAGAGAAAAACATTTCGATGTCTGACTCAGTAAAGAAATCCGGCGCGCCGTGAGGCCCGTACAAAACGCCGATTTCCCAATTATTGCTGTAGGTGGGAATTAGTTCCGGTGGTAAAGATAATTCCGCTTCCAGAGTTGCAGTTTGAAGCAGTTTAAGCACATCTCCCGGACGCAGCGTGCGGCCCGCGTGTCCGCCAAATTTGCCCAGTACAAAAGTTGATTTGCTGCCCAAATAATCGGGGACATTTAAGCCGTGTTTGACTGCTAAATAAGTGCGGTAGCCGTCGCCTTGAATAGCTTTTAACTTGAGAATGCTACCAGCTTTTACGGGAATTGCCGTCCAAAACGGCACCGATTCGCCGTTTAGCGTTCCCTTCATAGTTGCACCAGTCAAACTAATAACTGTATCGGCATTAAAGCGCAGAGTTGGGCCTGTCGCTGTGAATTCCAATCCTGCTGTCGATTCGGGATTTCCTACTAAACGATTTGCCGATCGAAATGCCAGATGATCCATTGGCCCGGAAGGCGGCACGCCAACATCCCAATAGCCAATCCGCCCCGGATAATCTTGAATGCTGCTGTAGGTTCCCCCATCCAATACATCGATCGTTAAAGGTGCGTATTCAAAAGAGTTTAAAAAGCGCGTGTTCAGTTCGCCCCGGCTGAATCGGGAATCGTCCAAAATCTGGCGGAGGTAATCTAAATTAGTTTCAATTCCCGCTATTTCACTGGCATCTAAAGCAGCTTTTAGTTTTACGATCGCCTGTTCTCTATTATCCGCGCAAACGATTACTTTGGCTAGCAGCGGATCGTAAAAAGGAGTTACCTCCGTGCCGGTTTCTATCCAACTGTCGCAGCGGACGTTTTCGGGAAATGCAACTTGATTCAGCAACCCGGAACTCGGCTGAAAATTCTTGCCGGCATCTTCCGCATAAATTCGCACCTCAATTGAGTGTCCCTGCGGCCGATATCGGTACTCTTCCAGGGGGAACAAATTTCCCGAAGCCTGTTTTATCATCCACTCAACGAGGTCGATGTTGTTGACAGCTTCAGTAACGCCGTGTTCAACTTGCAAGCGCGTGTTGACTTCCAAAAAATAAAACTGTTTCGCATCGACATCAAACACAAATTCAACAGTACCCGCTGACTGGTAATTTACCGCTTTTCCCAACCGCACTGCTGCACCGTACAACTGATTTCGCTGTTCGTCGCTAATACCAGGGGCGGGGGTTTCTTCAATTACTTTTTGATTGCGCCGCTGCACCGAACAATCTCGCTCGCCCAAGGCTATGACATTTCCTTTGCCATCTCCAAAGATTTGGACTTCAATGTGTCTGGCTGTTTGAATGTATTTCTCTAAAAAAACGCCGCTTTGTTTAAAATTGCTTTGACTCAAACGCTGTACTTTTTCAAAGGCTTCTGCCAAATCTCGATCGCCAAAACAAGCCTGCAAACCGATGCCGCCGCCGCCTGCGGTACTTTTGAGCATCACCGGATAGCCGATCGCCCCAGCCGCTTTTTCCGCATCCTCTAAACTTGCTAAAAGTTCGCTTCCGGGAGTTAGCGGCACTTGATTTGCAGCGGCTATTTCCCGCGCGGTGTGCTTCAATCCAAAGCAGCGCAACTGACTCGGAGTCGGGCCGATAAATGCAATATTTTCGCTTGCACAAGCTTCGGCAAATTCAGCATTTTCGCTCAAAAAGCCGTAACCCGGATGGATAGCTTGAGCTTTTGTTTGGCGCGCAACTTCGAGAATGCGATCGAACCGCAAATAACTCTCGGCTGCGGCGGCTGCACCGATACAAACGGCTTCGCTGGCGGCGAAAACGTGCTTGGCATGGGCGTCGGCTTCAGAATATACTGCTACCGAAGCAATTCCGAGGCGATCGAGCGTGCGGATAATTCGGCAGGCAATTTCACCGCGATTTGCAATCAAAACTTTGTTAAACATTTAGGTAATTGGTAATTGATAATTGGTAATTGCTAATTGATAATTGCTAATGGGCAATCGATTATTCAGTCCTCTTTAGAGGACTTTAGCTATTAGCCAGGGGTTTAAACCCCTGGCGGTTTCTGGCGGGTATGCAGCTACAACCTATACCGCATCCCAAACAATCAACTGAATCGGTGTAGGATTGTAAGCATTGCAAGGGTTGTTCATTTGCGGGCAGTTAGAAATAGCAACTAGCGCGTTCATTTCGGCTCGCAAATCAACGGTGCTTCCCGGATCGGAGATGCCGTCAACAATTTCTAGCGTGCCATCTTCGCTAACCGGAACATTCATAAAAAAGTTGATATTGCTGACTAAATCTCGCTTGCCCAAACCGTGGGGAAGAATTGCGGCGAGGAAATTTTCAACACAGGCGTGCTGGTATTTTTTATCTAGCCCAAACCGCACCGAATTGCTTTCGCAGCTACAGGCGCCGCCGGAGGTATCGTGCCGCCCGCAGGAGTCAGCAATTATGGTCATTATGGCTCGCCCTTCGTTAGAAATGAGTTGGCTGTTTGTAGTGACAAAGATGTTGCCTTGATTGACGATCGTATCGGGGGCGCTGTAGCGTTCGGAAGGGTCATCGGCATTGTAAACTAAAAAATCTACTGCTTGATTTCCGCCTAAATCTACAATCCGGAGAATCTGTCCTTTTTTGATGACGCGGGACCAGGGATGTCTGGCGGGTAAAACTTCGTTATAAATTGCAGTTTTTGGATCGAGAATTTGTTGGGTAGTTGCAGTCATGGTTCACTTTTTGTGATGAAATTGCAGATTTTTTTACCGCCGATTGATGCGGACAAGATTGAGTGCTGGAATCGAGTCTATTGCACGAACAAAGCATCGGTGTTGATGAACCCGCGCACGGCTTCCGGGTTGGCGGTGCGGCACAAGTCGTCTGGTGCGGGTGCGGGGGTTTTCACAATCTGAATTTGGATGGGTTTTGGATCGTAAATAGAACCCGGATGCAGAGTGTGGGGGCAGTTAGAGATAATGGTCAATACGTTCATTTCGGCTCGCAAATCGATAAAACTTCCCGGTTTCTCGCAGCCTTCGCGAAACTCCATCGTGCCGTCTGGTTTGACGGCAATTCGAGTAAATAAGTTGAGGTTGGGCATGATATCTTTTTTGCCCAATCCCCACCGACTTAGGGCTTTGAGGAAGTTGTCGCGGGAGTTTTTCCAGTCTCCTTCGCCGTATTTTTTGGCATTGCTACTGGCGTTGCTGCATCCTCCTAGCAAATCGTGACAGCCGGAGGTGTCTTGGGTGATGGAAAATAGGATGCGTCCCATGTCTGTGTAGATCGCCATGCCTTGTTTGAGAAAGGCGTTGAATTGAATTTTGGCGGTGTCTGCTGCGTTGAAACGTTCGATCGCATTGTCGGCGTTGTAGCACAGCATGGAAACGCCGCGAGATCCTTCTAAATCGGTGATTCGCAGGGTGTTTCCCCGCTTGATGACTCCCGACCAGTACGCGCCGCCCGGTACGGTTTCTTGCATTAATACGAGGCTTGAATCAATTTGTGAGTTTGTGTCGATCGATAGTTGCACCATAAGTTCCTCTTGATGTATTTTTGGGGTCAGCGAAACAAAACAATAGTATGTCTTATATCAAGTCCGGTTAATTACTTATAAATCCTATACGGGCATCGGGCATCGGGCATCGGGCATGATGGGACAAAAGTATTATAACTATTCAACCGGACATGATATTAGCTGCTCAACCCGCCTGATCCCAAAGTAATATTTATACCGGTTTTCAAGCGTGGTGAGGTATGGGGGAGAGTCCAATGCCCAATGCCCAATGCCCAATGCCCAATGCCCAGGAGTACCTCATTTACCTGAGAAAGGTTATACAAACCGATTTCTATTTAAGCAGCCATTGCAACTGCTTCCTGTCCGTGTTTCCGCATCAAATCCATGAGTTCGTCGCGATAATCGTGGAATTTGGCGTGGCGTTTAATGCTGGGAGTGCGATCGGGCAAATTAATCGACATTTCCTTTCTCACTGTACCAGGACGAGCGCCCAAAGCATAAATCCGATTGGAAAGAAACACCGCTTCTTCGACATCATGGGTAATCATAAAGATTGTAATCTGAGTGCGGCGCCACAAATCCAGCATGAATTCGTGCATCGATTCTTTAGTGTGGATATCCAATGCGCCGAAAGGTTCATCCATTAATAACACTTTAGGTTCAGAAGCGAGGGCGCGGGCGATCGCCACGCGCTGTTTCATCCCGCCGGACAATTCCTTCGGTAGCGACGAAGCAAACTGCGTCAATCCTACCACACTCAAATAATAGCTGGCTTGTTCGCGCCGCTTTTTCTTGGAAACGCCTTGAAGTTTGAGGCCAAACTCAGCATTTTCCTGCACGTTCATCCAAGGATAAAGAGTGTAATGCTGAAATACCATACCTCGATCCGGCCCAGGCGAAACAACTTCTTTGCCGTCAATTTTCACTTCCCCTGTTGTCGGCTTGTCCAATCCGGCAATCTGCCTCAACAGAGTAGATTTGCCAGAACCGGATGCGCCTACCGCGCAGATAAATTCGCCTTGCTTGATGGTCATATTGATGTCCTTGAGGACAACTAATTTACCCTTTTTGGTTTCAAAGTTTTTGTGCAGATTGTTGATTTGCAGAAACATGAGTTTATCCTCTGTAATTTAAGTAAAAAAGTGACACAATTTTGCCTTTTAACATCTGCTTACTGTTTCTGACTTGACCATTTACAAGAAACCCGCAGCAGATATTGAAAAAGCAAGTCAAAAGTCAGTCCGATCGCCCCAATGACAATCAGCCCCACAAAAATTTCATCGGTTCGGAGAAATCGACCTGCGACACTAATCCGGCGGCCTAAGCCTTCGGTTGCTGCAATCAATTCCGAGACGATTACCAATTGCCAAGCCGCAGCTAGGTTGATGCGGCTAGCATCAAGAATTCCCGGCAAAACGTGAGGAAAAATAACTTGGGTTAGGATTTCCCAGCGATTACCGCCCAACATATAAGTAGATTCGATCAAGTCTTTTGGAACAAACTTGACTGTATCCATCACCATCAGCGAATTGAAGAAAAAGACGCCGATAAATATCAGCATTATTTTCGGTTCTTCGCCGATTCCCAAGTAGAGAATTAGCAAGGGAATGAACGCTGGTGCGGGCATATATCGCATCAAGCCGAACATGGGTTCCAGCAAGGCGCGAATACTGGCAAAACTGCCCATCAGCACGCCAATTGGTATGGAAAAAACCAAGGCGAACAGAAAGCCCACTCCCACCCGCCACAAACTCGCTACTGTGTCTTTCAAAAGTTCGCGAGTGTTCCACAGCCGACCAAATGCCTCTAAAACTTTGCCGGGGGAAGGCAAAAATTTGGGGTCTACGTTGGCGAAGGTTGTTACTAGCCACCACAGCAGCAGCGGCAGTGCGATTGATGTTACCGTTAACCCAATATTGAGGGGTTGTGGTATCTCTTCCGCAATCCGCCAGAAAACGGTGGGATTTAGTTTTTTTTGCTTGAGGTGGGATTGGATCGATCGCGGATCGGGATTTGGTGGCATGATTTAATTGCGGAACAGTTTTTCGAGTAATTGGAGTAGATTTTGGGGATTATAAAAAGTATTTTTATTAAGCTTTTTTGTGTCTGCACAATCCTAAATTATGCCTTTTAGCTTTTACCTTCGGCATAAGCTTTTATAAAACGATCGTCAAATAATGTGCTGATATCTGGTTGGGTTTTTGCTAAATTTACATCGACGAGAAATTTAGTCATTTCGGCCGCCGCAAACTGCAATGATGTCATGTCGTTTCCCGGTTGAAAGGCTTTCAAGTTTTCCTCGATCGTAAATATCTTAGTGCCATTTTCATATTCTTTGTATTCCTCGACGCTAACTCCAGCGCGGTTGGCTAGAATCTCGTAAGATTTCTCTTTATTTGCTTTCATGTATTCCAATGTTGCAAACCAGGAATTGACCAGAGCTTGCACTCGATCGGGGTGTTCACCGATAAACTTTCGGGTGAATACCAAATGGTCGGAAATCGCCCCCGGAAAATCTTTTGAACTAAACAGTTCCTTGCTGTTCGATCGTTTTAATGCCTGTGTGGTAAACGGCGCAAAAACTGCCACCGCATCCACTTGTCCTCCGACGAAAGCCGCCGCAGCTTTGCCAGTTTCCAGCGGTACAAATTGAATATCTTGCACTGATAAACCTGCTTTTCTTAGCCCTAAAAGCAATAAAAAGTGATCGACTGTACCTTCCTCGGCTGCAACTTTTTTACCTTTTAAATCGGCAACGGAATTGATGCCTTCGGCGACAATTACTTTGTCATTTCCCGTTGAGTTGTCGTTGACTAAAACAATTACTTGGTTGGCGCCGCCTGATATAGAGTTTACGGTATCGCCGAGGGTTTGGCTGTTAGCATCTATCTGTCCTGCTGTGAGGGTGCTGATCGATTCTAAGTAGCCGTCAAACCATTTTAAGTCTACAGCAACTTTGTTGGCTTCAAATATCTTTTGCTCTTTGGCAATTTGCCAAGGAAACCAGCCGGGCCACGCGCTGAATCCGAGGCTAACTGCATCAGCACTTACTGAAGAAGCTGCTTCGCTTTCAGTCGTGGTTTTGATATAAATTGCCGGGTTGACGCAGCCGACAGCGAAAAACAAGGTGATAAAAAATAAGGCGCAGTAGGATAAGGGCGATCGCGTTATTTTTGGGGAGCAATATCGGATATCCATAGCAGATTCTGGTTGCTGGTTAGAGGTGAATATGTTGATCGAGCTTTTGCACCTTCTTTGGCTTCCTTAGCTTCCGCAAACCCCCTTGATATACAAGGATAAAGCCCGAGAGCTAACGAACCGAGTCTTGCTGATCGATCGCGTTTCTCCCGGGCTTTTATCCCGCCGTGTAACTGGCTAGTGTTTCCCTAACATTAAAATATTGGGACAACCAGTCTGCTTCTCTCGGACCAGCACTTGAACTGTCTAAGCTGAGTTAGAAACTGATTCAAATCGGAACCCTAGAAGCGGTTAAATTTTTCGGTTTTTGTCTGTATAAGTCCTGTTTGCAACCCAAGGAGTTATTCGAGACTGTTAGTAACAGCAATGCACTTAGCTTTTTGAAAGGTAAGCATACTGTAGCTTGTAATCTTACTAGATTGCTACGTTTCAAACGGTAACAGCAAAATTGATGCGGAAATGTGTCAAATGTTACAAAAAATGGTTTTTTTGGGAGTTGTTAATTAAAATTTTTGGAATATTAAACCGGGATGAGACAGGGTGATTGGAAATCGCGAAGTTTAGCTGCACACAAAGACGAAACCCGCAAGGCTAGGGTTGAAGATTTCTTGAGAAATACTTCGATCGCCCGCTAACTGGATGCGAATACGATCGACAATGCGGTAAACTAATTTTCTATTTGTAATAACTGAGATGTTCCACCATTCTCAATAAGCCTTTTATGGGCGGGCAGGATGCCCACCCCACAAGAAGAAAGAAATACACTCTTTGTGAAACAGGCATCTTGCCTGTTTTTGAGAAAGGTACTCTTCGGTGAGTAATAACGCTCGCCAAACACAGCCTGTGAAGTCAAATCTTCAATCGAAAATCTAAAATCTAAAATCTAAAATCGACTGACCGTGCATTATGGAAAAATTTAACTACAGTCAGAGTCTCGACATTAATTCGCTGCTCGATCGCTACCGCACAGGCTCGATCGCGCCTGCAGATGCGATAGCCAGCGTGTACGATCGGATCGAACGCTATGCAGATCCGGCAGTATGGATTTATTTAGCACCGCTGGCGGAAACCCTCGAACGCGCCAAAGCCTTGGAAAACCTAGATCCGCAACAATTGCCGCTCTACGGGATACCTTTTGCGATCAAAGATAATCTCGATTGGGCGGGCGTTCCGACTACGGCGGGATGTCCGCAGTTTGCTCACACTCCAGCGCGATCGTCCGCAGTCGTAGAGTGTTTGTGCGCTGCAGGTGCGATCGCGATCGGCAAAACAAACATGGATCAATTTGCCACAGGATTAGTGGGAACCCGCACGCCCTATGGAGTTTGCCGCAATCCGTTCGATCGGCGCTACATTCCGGGCGGATCGAGTTCCGGTTCCGCAGCAGCAGTCTCGGCCGGATTGGTGAGTTTTGCTCTGGGTACCGATACCGCAGGCTCAGGGCGGGTTCCCGCTGCTTTTACCAACATTGTCGGGCTGAAGCCAAGTTGCGGATCGATCAGCACTCGCGGCCTGTTACCGGCAGTGCGATCGCTCGATTGCGTCTCTGTGTTCGCTCTCACCTGTGCGGATGCGGCCTCCGTGCTGCAGGTAGCCAGCGGTTTTGACGCTGAGGATGCGTTTTCTCGTCGCCCTGAAACGAAAGTTTTGCCGGATTTATCCCGCTTGCGGGTGGGAGTTCCCGGAGACGGCGAACTCGAATTTTTCGGGAATGCAGAAGCCGAACAGCGCTACCGGGAGGCGATCGCGCGCTTACAATCTTTGGGCTGCACGATCGCACCTATTGACTTCAAACCCTTTGCGGATGCTGCCGAACTCCTCTACGGCGGGCCTTGGGTAGCAGAAAGGTTGGCCGCGATCGGCGATTTCCTCGACGCGCACCCAGAGGATATCGATCCGATCGTCTACGAAATTATCAGCGGCGGCAAACGCTACGATGCCGTCTCTGCCTACCGCGCGTCGTACCGGTTGGCAGAACTCCGCCAGAAGGCAGAAATTCAGTGGGAGTCAATGGATGTGTTGGCGGTACCCACGACAGGTACGATTTATACAGTCGCAGAAGTTGCAGCCGAGCCGATCGCCCTCAACACCAATCTTGGGCGCTACACGAACTTTGCGAATTTGCTCGATTTGTGCGCGATCGCAGTTCCCAGCGGGTTTCAAAGCAGCGGATTGCCCGCAGGACTGACACTGATGGCTCCTGCGTGGCACGATTTATTGCTCTGCCGCCTGGGATCTGCTTTCCACGATCGCTTGGGGGGAACTTTGGGCGCAACCGGTCTGCCGCTGCCAACCCTCCCGGAACCCGTTATCGCAGCCAAACCTTCCTCAGAAGAACGAGTCAAAATAGCCGTAGTTGGCGCTCATTTGAGCGGTGAGCCGCTGAATTATCAACTAATCGAGCTCGGAGGAATTTTAGTTCGCGCCTGCCGTACCAGCCCGATTTACAAGCTGTACGCTTTGACGGGTACTGCTCTGGGCAAGCCGGGATTGGTGCGTCAGATAGAGGGCGGTAGCGCGATCGAGGTGGAAGTTTGGGAGTTGTCGATCTCCGCTTTCGGTGGATTTGTCGCTAAAATTCCCCCGCCCTTGGGAATTGGTACGCTGGTGTTGGAGGACGGCTCGACGGTGCAGGGCTTTTTGTGCGAACCTTATGCTGTGGCGGATGCGATCGATATTTCTGATCTCGGCGGTTGGCGAGCTTATAACTTCCGGTTTTAAGCTAAGTTAGAATGGCAAATTTCTACCCATCTTCAGAATCATGCCATCAGCAGTGCCAATTCGACCAATTCCCGTCACCACCCCAACCCCCACCGGCGGCGGTACCAGTCCCGGAGGGACACCTGGTGGCACTCGCGGCACCAGCGGCCCCGACTCCCTCAGAGGTAGTGCCGGCGCTAACTTGATATTTGGTTTGGGTGGCCCTGACAGCATTTTCGGCTTAGGCGCAGACGATTCCCTCTACGGCGGCGACGGCGATGACTCACTGCTGGGGGACGTTGGCGATGATTTGCTGTTCGGCGGTGCGGGCCGCGACAGCGTTTTGGGTGGCGCCGGCGACGATACTTTCTACGGTGGCAAAGGTTCTGACTCAATGCTGGGCGGCGATGGCAATGATTTGCTGTTTGGCAACCAAGACACCGATACTTTGTTGGGAGGCGCGGGCGATGACTCGCTTTTTGGGGGTGCTGGCGATGACTCGCTGTTTGGTGGCATCGGCAATGACTGTTTATCGGGCGATCGCGGCCAAGATACTTTAACTGGCGGCACCGGAAACGATACTTTTGCGATCGGGCGTTTAGCAGATGGTGATGTGATTACAGACTTTACTGATGGTATCGATCAAATTCGCTTGACTGCCGGCCTCACCTTTGGCGAACTCACCATTTCCGCTGGGGCCGGAACTTCGCCGAGTACAATTATTCAGCTTACAAACACCAAGGAAACTCTCGCTACTTTATTCGGAGTTGCCCGCGGTTCTATCAGTCAGGCAGACTTTATTCTTTAATGGGTAATGGGGAATTGGGAATTGCGAATTGATAATAGGGAATTGGGTACTTTGTAGTTTTAAGTTTTCAATGTTGAACTTGTTAACTCAAAACCGCTTTCGCGTTGCAAGTAACGTTAGCTTTCGCAATCGAAGGAAATCCATCTCCCAACTTTTCATCTTCCTTTTTCCTGCTTACTTCTTCCTTCTTCCTGACATCCGTTACATCCATGACATCCGTTACAAAATCCGTTGCCGAACTTCCGACGGACATCGGACTGAAATCCGTGACATCCGTGACATCCGTTACATCCGTTACAAAATCCGTTGCCGAACTTCCTAATGACTACTGACGGTTTTCTCAATCTCAACAAACCTGCGGGCATGACTTCTCACGACTGCGTGGGGCGAGTGCGCCGGCTATTGAAACTCAAGCGAGTAGGACACGGAGGAACCCTCGATCCTGCTGTGACTGGCGTTTTGCCGATCGCCCTGGGCAAAGCAACCAGGCTGCTGCAATATCTCCAACACAATAAAGCTTACCGAGGCACGATTCTGTTTGGCTTAACTACTGCTACTGACGATTTAGAAGGAGAAATTATCCATTCTCGACCGGTGCCAGAGTTGAGTTTGGAAAAAGTGCAAGCTGCACTCCCAAAATTTATAGGAAAAATCGAGCAGTTTCCACCGAGTTTTAGTGCGGTTCAGGTGGGAGGAAAACGCCTTTATGAGTTAGCTAGAAAAGGCGAAACTGTCGAAGTTGCTGCTAGAAATGTTGAAGTTTTTCGGCTGGAAATCTTGGATTGGCGATCGGGGGATTTTCCTGAATTGGATTTGTCGATCGCCTGCGGGGCGGGTACTTACATTCGGGCGATCGCGCGGGATTTGGGCGCGGTGTTGAATACAGGCGGTACTTTGGCTTGTTTGACTCGCACCGAAAGTAGCGGTTTTTCGATCGACCAAAGTCTCAGTTTTGAAGAATTGGAACTGCAATTGCAGGAGAATAAATTCTGCCCGATTTTGCCATCGGCGGTTTTGGGACATTTAGGTGCGATCGTCCTTTCTCCTGAATATACCAAACGCTGGTTTCAAGGTCAGCGCCTCCCCATTCCAGAAACGCCGATCGGGCCCTATGAGGAAAGTAGGAACAATCCCCCCGACAACTCAATACCCCAACCTCCCTATCCCTTGCAGGTGTACGATCGAGACGGTAATTTTTTAGGTATCGGTCAAGTAGCCAACTCAGAGACAAGTACCATATTATCTCCTCAAATTGTGATTTAAGTATCTAAAATAAAAATGAAAAAAGGTATAATTGGTACTGGAAAAGTTAGCGGAACTCTAACCGCTAGGAATGCTCTCGATTCACCTAGCTTAGAGCGGTATGGGACGAGATTTGCCTATTAATCTAATCAATCGCTGAGGTAAAAATTGTGAAAATATTGCTGATCGGATTAATCCGAGGCTACAAAATGGGGATTTCTCCTTACCTGCCTAACGCCTGTAGATTTCAGCCAACTTGTTCGCAATACGCGATCGAAGCAATAGAGAGATTTGGGCCTGCCCGCGGCAGCTCAATGGCAGTTAAGCGGATTTTGCGCTGTCATCCTTTTCATCCAGGGGGTTACGATCCAGTACCTCCCACAGATAGCGAGGGCAATTAATTATTAGTTAGAATCCTGATTTTAGTTATTAGTTAATAGGGCAAATAGCCGTTACATCCTCATGGCTAAAACTCCTGGGGGGAATCACTCCCTAAGAGGGTTAAATTCTCACAATAAGTGGTGTTTTTTAACCTAAATTCAGTAAAATTACTGTTATCTTTCAAAACTCAGCAGCTATATAATGGTACAAACAGAGTACAGGGGATGCGAGTTGATATGTCTGCTACCGCAATCGGATACAAAATGTTGTCCCATACTCTGGCTGTACTCAGCCAGAAACAAGCAACGGGGAAACTGGTGTTAGAGCAAGGGGAACAACAGTGGCAACTTTACTTTTTTCAGGGTAGTTTGGTTTATGCCACGGGAGGAGCGCACAGAGCTAGACGCTGGTACAGGGCGATCGGGCAACACTGTCGAAACTTTCAAGTGGATCTCAGAGACCTCGATGCTGGAGAACTGTGGGAATATCAACTGCTTCAGCGAGGGATAGCAGCCAGCGAAATGAGCCTGGAACAAGCTAGGGCGATCGTCCACACCAGCCTTTCCGAAGTGTTATTTGCTCTGATCGGTCAATCGGGTTTGCGCCGGGAGTGGCGTCCGTCCCAGAAATATTTTTCTACAATTACCTCTTCTTTGCTGCTGTCTTTAACAGAAGTAGAGAAAGTTCTGTGTTGTACAGAAGAAATTTGGCAGAAGTGGAAAGCAATGGGTTTGTGGCTGGTAGATCCAGAACAAGCACCGCTTTTAAAACCGTCGGCTCAGTTGCAGCAAAATCGATTTAGTTCTAATTCTTTGATCGCTTTGGGTAACGTATTCAACGGCGAGAATACTCTTTGGGATATTGCATTTAAGAAAAAGCAGTGCGTGACAGTGGCAACTCGCGCTTTAGTCAATTACATCAAGCAGGGTTTAGTAAATTTCCGCACAGTACCAGACTTGCCGTCGCCTATAGAACAGTGGCGCCTGGCCGCAGCTATTGCTGGGCCGGGTCGCCCTTTGATTGCTTGTATCGATGACAGTCCGACAGTTTGCGAATTTTTAGAGCAAATTTTATTGCCGGAGGGCTATCGAGTCCTAAAAATTCAAGACCCCATGCAGGGAGTGGGCCTCCTCGCCAAACAAAAGCCTGCTTTAATTTTTATGGACGTGGTGATGCCGAAGACAAGTGGCTTTGCTTTGTGCAATTTTTTGCGAAAGACACCTGCTTTTCGGGAAACTCCGATCGTGTTTTTGACCAGTCAAGACAGTATAATTGACCGCACACGAGCGAAATTGACAGGTGCTTCCGATTTTTTGAGGAAGCCAGCCAATCCCGAACAGGTTTTGGAAATAGCTGACAAGTATTTGAAGGTAAAAGGCGATCGCTACCCTTCAGCAATTCGCCCCCAAGATATACTGAACTCGCACCAACTTACCTTGGCAAATTCTTGACCCCAAATTAATGAACACAAGAACCCCTTGGTGGGTGCGTCAGGAACTGACGCACCCTACGCTCATTGTAAAATAAAGACGCAATCGAATTTAAGATAATTAATTATGAGTAATGTTACGAGCGATCGCACTCCGCAGGTGAGCGTAGTAATTCCGGCTTACAACTGCGCGGATTACGTCGGCCAAGCCGTAGATAGCGTTCTGCACCAAACCTATGCTAACTGGGAAATTATTGTCATAGACGACGGTTCCAAAGATGACACTAGATTAGTTTTAGAGAAATATGGCGATCGAATTCGCTACATTTACCAACAAAATCAAGGAGTTTCGATTGCCAGAAATCACGGCATCGAGCTAGCGCGAGGAGAATTTATCGCCTTTCTCGATGCTGACGACTACTTTTTTCCCGACAAATTAGCAGCACAAATGGCTGTATTTGCAGCGCGACCAAATCTAGGAATAGTTCACAGCGGCTGGCGTCTAGTTAATAGTATAGGCGAACCGCTAAAAGATGTCAAACCCTGGCAAAATGTCCCTAAATTAGACTTAGAAATGTGGCTGCGATGGAAACCAGTATTACCCAGTGCGATGGTATTTCGCCGTCAGTGGTTAGAGCGCGCCGGCGGATTTGATCCTCGATTTCCCCCGGCGGAAGATACAGATTTAGTGCTGCGTTTAGCCTTAATGGGATGCGAAGCAGAGTGGTTGCAACAAGTAACTGTTTGCTACCGCCAGCACGAACAAAGCGCCATGTACAAAGGTTTACCGCAGGCTAAATCCCTCGCCGCAGTCATGGACAATTTTTTTGCCCGCCCCGAATTGCCGGATAAAATACGTTTGTTGGAAAAGCAAATCAAGTACAGTACCTTAGTTTGGATTGCTTGGTATTTGTACCGCACCGGTCATTCTGTTGAGATGGTAGAGTTTTTGCAGCGTTCTTGGAATTATACGCCTTATTTGCCTGTGGAAACAGTAATTAATTGGGCGGAAGCTTTCGCCGAGTTTTCCCAGGATGCGGGAAATGAATTCGATGCAGATTTATTAGCTCAATCTCCCGAGTGGCAGCAGTTAATGCAGTGGATTATTCTCGGTACGCCAGCTTGATTGAAAGCTTTTCCATTGCACTGATATCGTTTACGGTTGCATAGGAATTATTTAACCGCAGAGAGCGCAGAGGACACAGAGGAAGAGAAGAGAGGCTTTTCGCATTTCTGGCCATGTAAAACCTGCATAAACTTTATTAGGCTTCAGTTTGAGTTTCTGCTTCAGTAAAAATTGGTGGCCACAGTTCAGAAATTGGCAATTCCCAACCAGGGAAAAGTTCGGCGACTGTCAAAATATCTTCATTTCCCAACACAATTGGTTCACATTCCTGACGATAAACTGTAACAGTTTCTTCGTCCGGGTCAATCAGAATTCCCACTTGTGCTCCGAGTTCTAGAAAATTTAGAATCTTTTTTTCTAGCGGTTTAATGCGATCGCTCTGTGATTTAATTTCTACTACGAAGTCTGGGACTAATTCTCCGAAATAACGGGGACTTTGCCTGAGACGTGCGGCTCGGACAAAAGAAACATCAGGTGCTGTAAGGTTAGCATCAGGTAAAATAAAGCCGCCTGCGGAGTCAAAAACTCGACCCAAACGGCGGGGATTCACCCAAACGAAGAGAAAGGCACTCAAGCGAATGCCAATTTCGCTAGATACAATGTCTGACGGGCCCACAATGATAATTCTCCCGCTTTCTAGTTCAACTTGATAGTCTTGACCGGCTTCTTTGAAGGTTTTTTGGACTTTTTCTAAGTCTTTAAGTGTCATCATACGATTTTAGATTTTAGATTTTAGATTTTAGATTTTAGATTTGATATTTTAGATTTTAAATTTAAACTTTTATAATTTTCTGCAACTGACGCACTCTAAATCATATTGGTTATTGCTTATTTTGTCAGGTGCGTCAATCTATTTTAGAATTGAAGAATTATCTGCAACTGACGCACCCTACAGGTTGGTTATTCCTTAGCAGAAAAGGAGTTGCCGCAGCTACAGCTTTGGGCGGCATTGGGATTGTGAAATCGGAAACCTCCGCCCATCAAGTCTTCTGAATAATCCAATGTGAGCTCATTGAGATATTTTAAGTGCTGGGGGTCGATCGCAACGGAAATTCCCTCCGACTCGCATACAGCGTCTTCTGGGGCTGGCGCATCGTCAAATGCCATTGTATAAGACAAACCGGAGCAGCCGCTCGATTCCACGCCCAGGCGAAATAAAGCATTGGGGTTCGGATGCTTCGACTTGAGGCGCGTTACTTCTGTTGCTGCTGTTTTGCTCAGATGAATCATTATGAGTAATTGGTAATTTGTAATTGGTAATTTGGTAAGTAATGTTGAGTTTTGAAAATATAGAGTGTGCCTAGCCGTGTACATTACCCAGAGAATGTAAAGTGCGCCGCCGCGCACCTTACCCCTATATTTTTAGCAACTGGAGTTACTTAGCCTTTTCATTACGAGCATAATCGTCTTGAAAGCGGATAATATCATCTTCTCCGAGATATTCGCCATTTTGCACCTCAATTAAAACTAGGGGGATAACTCCCGGATTTTCCAGGCGGTGAGAAGTGCACTGAGGAACGTAGGTAGACTGATTTGTAAACAGAACTTGTTCAGTTTCGCCACAAGTAACTTTTGCAGTACCAGAAACCACAATCCAGTGTTCGCTGCGGTGGTGGTGCATTTGCAGGCTGAGGCGGTGTCCCGACTTAACTTCGATCCGCTTAATTTTATATCCTGGGCCTTCTTCTAGAGTCGTAAATGAGCCCCAAGGCCGCAATTCTGTAGCGGCTATTCCGTTGGGTGCTGCAGGTGCGTGCAGGCTAGATACTTGAGAAATTTCTTGAATCTGAACCATGATTTTTACTCCTTGAGGATTGCTTGCTGAATCCTTTGGTAAACGACGTTGTTTTTTGAGATTAACTAATCTATAGTTAAAATCGAAGCCCACCTGCGGGGACTGGTTAGCCGACTGTATAGTTTTGCAAGAGTTGTGCTCAGCCCGATCGACCTGCCTTAACAACCATAGCAAAACCAACATAGCTGTTGTCACCTGTTATTCGCTCGATCGCGCCAATCTACATCAAATCTTCATAGAAAGGGCGCTGGTTCTTGAATATTGATTAAAGGTTAATCCTAATCCAGCTCTTGAGACTGCTGCTGCAAAAATTCTAGCACCTGGTTAGAGACCCTCTGGGATGAAACCTGGTTGAATAGTTAGACTTGAATAAGTTTGGCTAAGTTCTCTGAAGCAGTGATAAGTAAACCGAACGTCGTAGAGTTTTTTCAATTCTGCAACCAGGGTGGGAGAAAGCGGACGAAAGCTATCCAACCAGGCTTTGAGTCGATCGACTTTTTGCAATTTTTCAGAAAGGTTCATCGCGGATGAGAAGGCAAAATGCTGGTGGAGAATGTCACCCAGACGCTGAGGATACAGTCGCATTAACAATGCTATAAACTCATTTCTCAAGAACAGGCTTTCCGGCCTGTTCCACAGAGAGTAAATTTTGTGGAACAGGCATCTTGCCCGCCCTTGAAAAGCTTATTAACAATAGTGCAAGATGTGAGTTGGTATCGGAATTACTCATCTCTGTTCCTCTGCGCTCTCTGCGGCCTCTGCGGTTTAATAATTCACATAATTGAAGAGTCTTTAAGCATAAATATTTAGACCTCCGGGTTCCATAGTTAAGTGATCGGCTTTAACTATTTTTTTACTCGAATATAAAAAGCTGGGATTTTTTGGTAACTCTACCTAATTGAGTAGATCCACATATAATACATGATACTAGATCGATCGGCATCCCACCCTCTACTCTAGATCAACATCTTTTCACCACTTTGAGAGACACATCAAAATGAACAGCAACGGACTGCCACAAAAACAAGGCTTGTACGATCCGCAGTTCGAGCACGACGCTTGCGGAGTCGGATTCATCGTACACATGAAGGGTAACAAATCCCACGAAATTGTCGAGCAGGCACTGACAATCCTATTGAACCTCGACCACCGAGGCGCGTGTGGCTGCGAACCCAACACCGGAGACGGGGCGGGGATTTTGATGCAGGTGCCCCACAAGTTTCTCAAGAAAGTAACGGCGGGCCTCAACATCGAACTTCCCGAAGCCGGCGAGTACGGCGTTGGCGCGATTTACTCGTCGCCAAATCAAACTGAACGCGAAAACGGCAAACGCATTTTTGAGGAAATCGCCGCAGAAGAAGGCCAAGAAGTGCTGGGCTGGCGCGATGTTCCCACGGACAACTCGTCCCTCGGCGACACCGCCAAATCTAGCGAACCCTTCATGCAGCAAGTGTTCCTCCGGCGGGCCGCAGGTATCGATGAGGCGGCTTTCGAGCGGAAACTGTACGTCATCCGCAAGCGTGCTCACAATGCCATCCGCAGGACTAACACAGACCCCTACTGGTACAATTCCACTCTCTCCTGTCGGACGATCGTCTACAAAGGAATGTTAATGCCCGTGCAAGTCGGCGATTACTATCCCGACCTGCACGACCCCGACATGGAAAGCGCTCTAGCCCTGGTTCACTCGCGCTTCAGCACGAATACTTTTCCGAGTTGGGAACGATCGCACCCTTACCGCTACATCGCCCACAACGGCGAAATTAACACGATGCGTGGCAACATTAACTGGATGCACGCGCGGCAATCGCTGTTCGAGTCGGAACTATTCGGCGATGACTTAAAGAAAATCCCCAATTTAATCAATATCGAAGGCAGCGACTCGACGATTTTTGACAATGCTTTGGAATTGCTGACTTTGGCTGGGCGTTCTTTGCCACACGCTGTAATGATGATGATTCCCGAACCTTGGACAGCCCACGAGTCGATGAGTGACGAGAAAAAAGCTTTCTACGAATACCATTCTTGCTTGATGGAACCTTGGGACGGCCCAGCTTCGATCGCATTTACCGATGGTACTTCGATCGGGGCCGTGCTCGATCGCAACGGTTTGCGCCCTTCCCGCTACTGCGTTACCAAAGACGACTTGGTAATTATGGCATCGGAAGCCGGAGTTTTGCCGATCGCCCCAGAACGAATTGTATCAAAAGGTCGCTTGCAACCGGGGCGGATGTTCCTGGTAAATACCGAGGAAGGCCGCATCGTCTCTGACGAGGAAATTAAAACCAAAATCGCTACAGAACACCCCTACCGCCAGTGGATCGACCAGCACATGGTCGAAATCGCCAAACTGAAAGATGCGCCGGCAGTAGCAGAACCTCATCCCGAAACATTATTGCAGCGGCAAATGGCCTTTGGCTACACCTTTGAAGAACTGCGGTTGCTGTTAGCACCGATGGCAAAAGATGGTGTGGAAGCTGTCGGCGCGATGGGTGCGGATACGCCGCTGGCGGTGCTTTCTAATCGACCAAAACTGCTTTATGAATACTTCCAGCAGTTGTTTGCTCAAGTTACCAATCCGCCGATCGATTCTATCCGCGAAGAAATTGTAACTTCTGCCGAAACTACGATCGGCGCTGAACGCAATTTGCTCAAACCAGAACCGGAAAGCTGTCATTTGATTGAACTGAAAACGCCGATTCTCAGCAATGAAGAATTAGCTAAGCTCAAACACGTAAATGAGGGCAATTTCAAGTCCGTCACCGTACCGATTTTGTTTGACCCCAAAAGCGGTGTAAAAGGTCTTGAACAAGCGTTAGAAGAGGTTTTTGCAGCAGCAGACAGCGCGATCGCCTCCGGGGTGAATATCCTCATTTTGAGCGATCGGGGTATCAGTCCAGACCAAGCCGCAATTCCGGCGCTGCTGGCAGTTGCGGGCCTGCACCACCACTTGATCCGTAAAGGTACGCGCACGCGGGCGGGACTCGTACTCGAGTCCGGCGAACCAAGGGAAGTGCATCACTTTGCGACACTGATTGGATATGGTTGCGGCGCGATTAATCCGTATTTGGCTTTTGAGACGATCGCCGATTCGATCCGCGAAGGATTGCTGCTAAATGTCGAGTACAAAACAGCTTGCAAAAACTACGTTAAAGCGGCAACAAAAGGTGTGACGAAAGTTGCCTCGAAAATTGGGATTTCTACAATTCAAAGTTATCGCGGCGCGCAGATTTTTGAGGCGATCGGCTTGAACAAATCCGTAGTCGATAAATACTTTGCTTGGACGGCATCGCGGATTGAAGGGGTAGACCTCGAAGTAATCGCCCAAGAAGCAATTTTACGCCATAATCACGCATTCCCAGACCGCCCATCCAGCGGACATACTCTCGATGTTGGCGGCGAATATCAGTGGCGGAAAGAAGGCGAAGCGCATTTGTTTAGTCCGCAGACAATTCACGCACTGCAAAAGTCGGTGCGCGAGGGCAGTTATACGCTTTTCAAACAGTATTCTGGGCTGGTAAACGAACAAAACCAGCAGCATTTTACCTTGCGCGGTTTGTTGCAATTCAAGCAGCGGGAATCGATACCGATTGAGGAAGTTGAACCGATCGAATCTATTCTCAAACGCTTTAAAACTGGGGCGATGAGTTATGGTTCGATTTCTAAAGAAGCCCACGAATCGCTAGCAGTAGCGATGAACCGCATTGGTGGCAAATCGAACACCGGTGAAGGCGGCGAAGATCCCGATCGCTACACTTGGACGAACGATCGGGGCGACTCGAAAAACAGCGCGATCAAACAAGTTGCTTCCGGGCGTTTCGGCGTTACCAGCTTGTACCTTTCCCAAGCGCGGGAACTGCAAATCAAGATGGCGCAAGGCGCGAAACCCGGTGAAGGCGGACAGTTGCCCGGTAAAAAAGTATACCCGTGGATTGCGAAGGTGCGAAACTCGACTCCGGGTGTGGGATTGATTTCGCCTCCTCCTCACCACGACATTTATTCGATCGAAGATTTGGCCGAATTGATTCACGACTTGAAAAATTCCAACCGGGAAGCGCGGATTAGCGTCAAACTCGTGTCGGAAGTTGGAGTCGGGACGATCGCGGCGGGTGTTGCTAAAGCCCACGCCGATGTCGTGTTGATTTCCGGCTATGACGGCGGTACGGGCGCGTCGCCACAGACTTCGATCAAACACGCGGGTTTACCTTGGGAATTGGGACTGGCGGAAACTCACCAGACTCTGGTACTCAACAATCTCCGCAGCCGGATTGTCGTGGAAACAGACGGTCAAATGAAAACCGGCCGCGATGTAGTAATTGCTGCACTACTTGGCGCTGAGGAATTCGGTTTTGCGACCGCGCCGCTGGTGACATTGGGCTGCATCATGATGCGCGTGTGTCACCTGAACACTTGCCCCGTAGGCGTTGCGACTCAAGATCCCCTGTTGCGGAAAAACTTTACCGGCGACCCAGAGCACACGGTAAACTTTATGACTTTCATCGCGCAGGAAGTCCGGGAAATTATGGCGCAGTTGGGCTTCCGCACGCTGAATGAAATGGTGGGGCGGACTGATGTTTTGGAACCTCAGCAAGCGGTGGAACACTGGAAGGCTAAGGGTTTGGATTTCTCGAAAATCCTTTATCAGCCGGAAGTTGGGGCGGATGTCGGGCGCTATTGCCAGATGGCGCAGGATCACGGTTTGGAAAAGTCGATGGATATGACTGTGTTGTTGGATTTGTGCAAAGGTGCGATCGAAAACGGCGAAAAAGTACACGCCAAACTGCCGATTACCAATGTCAACCGCGTTGTCGGCACAATTCTCGGCAACGAAATCACCAAACGCAACTGGGAAGGTTTGCCGGATGACACGGTGCACCTGCACTTCCAAGGCAGCGCCGGGCAAAGCTTTGGGGCTTTTGTGCCCAAGGGTGTCACCCTGGAGCTCGAAGGCGAAGCTAACGACTATTTGGGCAAGGGGCTCAGCGGCGGCAAAATCATCCTGTATCCGTCGCCAGCTTCTACCTTTGTCGCGGAAGAAAACGTGATTGTCGGTAACGTAGTGCTTTACGGCGCGACATCCGGCGAGGTTTTCATCCGAGGGATGGCGGGCGAACGTTTTGGGGTGCGTAACTCCGGCGTTAACGCAGTAGTTGAGGGTGTTGGCGATCACGGTTGCGAGTACATGACTGGCGGCAAAGTTGTAGTTTTGGGCGAAACCGGGCGCAATTTTGCAGCGGGTATGAGTGGCGGTGTGGCTTACATTTTGGATGAGGCGGGGGATTTTGCTACTCGCTGCAATATGTCGATGGTGGATTTGGAAAAATTGGAGGATGTTGAGGAAATTAGCGATTTGCGGCAGATGCTTCAAACTCACGTTGATTTGACTGGAAGTGCGAAGGCATCGAAGGTTCTGGCAAATTGGGACTCGATGGTGCCGGTGTTTGTGAAGGTGATGCCAAGGGATTATAAGCGGGTGTTGCAGGCTATTGAAAGGGCGATCGCATCGGGTTTAAGCGGTGATGATGCGCTGACGGCTGCGTTTGAAGAAAATGCTCGCGATGTCGCCCGGATTGGCGGCAGCTAGTATTAGTATGGGTGCGTTACGGCTACGGCCTAACGCACCCTACAAAACTATAATTAACTCAAGCATGGGTTTCTCGAAGCGGGCGCGAAGCAAATTCATACGGATCAAGTCAAATAATCTCATATTCAAAATATCTTAGGCGCTGACCATGAGTGATTTTCAATCTTTAAATTATGACAACCAATTTCTTAATCTAGCTTCAGAAAGCGGAGCTGATTACACTCAATTACGCAATTTTTTAGCAGAGGGCAAGTTTAAAGAAGCTGATTGCGAAACTAAACAAATTATACTTTGGGTAGCGTGCTGTGAAAAATTAGGCTATTTAGGGCATTCAGATTGGGTAAACTTTCCTTGTACAGACCTCCAAACAATTAACCAACTTTGGGTAAAATACTCAAATGAGCGTTTCGGATTTTCCGTACAAAGGTCTATTTGGCAACAAGCGGGAAAAGATTATGACAAATTCTGCGAATACGTTAAATGGGATTTATTTAATAGTAGAATAACCTATGAACTCCGCGCTCCCCTTGGTCATCTTCCCCATACTTTTGTATATTGGTTAGGACATAGAAGTGTCATCCTCCCTGGTGGAAATAGCTGGGGATTGGGATTGCATTGGTTAGATTCCAAACTATCTGCTTGTCATCTATAAAATAATTATCGTAAATACAGAAGTACAGAAAATTGTGCAAGGGATCAACTAATCGAATATCCCAAACTAATCAAGCGTATTTTGACCGAGTATATAGAATTGTGCAATAATCGCCCTTCTCAACAAGACATCGAGACATTCTTGATTACCGACGAAGAAAACGGTCACTACATCTGGATGAATCTTGGCTGGCTAAAGGGCGATCGCATTACCTGTATCACTGTTTACGTTCGGATTCGCGATGGTAAATTCTGGATCGAGGAAGACTGGACAGAAGATGGGATTGCAACGGATTTGGTGCGTGCAGGAGTTCCCAAGGAAGATATTGTGTTGGCATTTCACGAGCCTGCAATGCGACAGTACACAGATTTTGCAGTAGTTTCCTAGTAATTTATCAAACTTTAAATTGCTGTTGACCCACCCGTTGGATATAATATTGTTACTAGATTGTAGAAGAGCAATCAAAAAAAAGGATAATTATGACCGTCGAACAAGCCATTTTGGAAAATGTGAAGGTCTTATCGCCAGACCAACAACAAGAAGTCTTAGCTTTCATCAAATTCTTGCAGTCCGATAAATGGGAAGATATCTATAAAGGACGCTTCAAAGAACTGCAACAAAAAATTCGTCAAAACACTGATATCGATCCCGATGATGACCCCACTGAAACTGTCATAGAAGGGATTCAGCAAGGCTTCCATGAGGCAATTACCGGACAAACTCTCCCCTTGTCTCAACTGTGGGATGGCATTGATGACAATTGATCCACAACCGATCCAAATTGAACTTACCCCCCGATTTCAACGAGACCTGCGAACTTTAGCCAAACGCTATCGCAACATTCGCAACGACATTCAGCCTGTAATCGAACAACTTCAAGCGGGGGAACTTCCGGGCGATCGCATTCCGGCAATAGAGTACGAAATTTTCAAAGTCAGAATTAAGAACAGCGACATTCAAAAAGGCAAAAGCGCTGGCTACCGTGCTATTTATTACCTCAAAACTAGCGATTCGATCGTTTTGGTGACTATCTATTCTAAATCAGACCTATCAGACATCGCCGCCGAAACAGTTCGAGAAATTCTAGCCCAATACGAGCAACAATTTCCCGAATCAGAAGAATTATGAACTATCAACTTTATTCAGATGTCATCTTGCTGTGCAACCTTCCTGAAGAAGGACTTGATGCTGGCGAGATCGGTACGGTTGTAGAACAGCATCACGTTGAGGGACTAGAAACAGGTTATAGCCTTGAGTTATTCGATTTGTTGGGGAATACTGCATTGGTGACAAGTTAAGACTGTAAGTCTTTTGTCAAGAGGCTTTTAGAGAATTGTTGAAAAAAAACTGGTCAGAC